>JAZRHK010000151.1:0-1958 GCA_045644725.1 Candidatus Coprenecus sp.
CATCAGACGGTGCATTCCAACTACACGGAGGTGGAGAAGGAAACCAAGAATCCGCCCTATGGCGCCACCCCAAAGTGTAACCCCGAGGCATTCAACGTCTATGCCGTGGAGATTCTGCCGGACAGTCTGGTGTTCTCCATCAACGGCAAACCCACATTCTCCTATCCCAACATCCACAAGGATGGGCAATACCCCTTTGGCACACCCTACTTCCTGCTGATTGACATGCAGATTGGCGCCACATGGATGGAAGCGCCTGACCCCAACGACTATCCCATCAAGATGACAGTGGACTGGGTGAAGGTATACGAACTGGAACAGTAAAGACCCTTTATAAAAAGTGCGATAGTTTACCAAAGTATGTTTTATTCCCACATTTGGTAAACTATCGCACTTCTTTTTCATCAAAAACAACCTCGGAAGAACCTCATTGCAATGATTTCCTCTTATGGTCTAAAACGTGACCATATTGAGAACACCCTTGCTAATAGGTTAATCCAAACTGCCAAAGAGGAACAATATTGCCGTATCCCGTCTCAATATCATCCTTAACGACATAGCCTTGCTCTACATTTTGTATCTGCTTCTGCTTTTTCTTCTTACCACCAACCTCAAAGGTGTATCTATCAGTTACGAGGAAGTCTGAGACAAGAGAGGATGCGATGTCGTGGGCAACCCTCATCTGATTAAAAAAGAAAGTCTCACGAATGGTACCTATCTCTGTATTCTCTTTTCCTAATACATATATCAATGTGGGATTATCAAGATAGACTTTATCCACTCTTCCAAGTCCTTGTATGCCGCCAGTACTGTCACGAAGCTGACCTATTAGTCCCGCCTTCTCCAACCATGCACAAAGATCGGCAATATTATTACGTGAAACCTCCAACTGCCCCCCAAGCTGTGTAAAGTTCGGCTTAAAGGGTGCCGCTTGGGCTATGATGGCCAGTAGTCGCTTCAGTTTTCTGATAGTGGCTGGTGTAAGGTCGGCATACTGAGCTATATCTACTTCAAGTGTGGTATTTACCATCTGCATGATATAACGTTCAATGTTATCATCCCTAAAAGGATAATATCCCCGCTTCAGATAGTCGGTAAAATGCTGGAGAGGCAGGAATCCACGTGGCAACACAACCTCCTGAGCAAGAATCTGATGGATATTGTAAATAGGCAACTCTATCTGATGAAACAATTCAAGATACTCACGATATGAGAGACCTTGCATCTCAAAAGTCAGAACACGACGGCTTAAATCAGCTACGCCTTTGGATATATCAAGGACGGAAGAACCCGTAAAGAACACATGCAGTTCTGAATGATAGTCGTAGATAAGTTTCAGTTCGCGCGACCATCCTTTGTACTTATGAATCTCGTCGATGAAGAGGTACTTGCCACCCATACGTGCAAAGGCATCGGCCAGATCAACCAGTGTGTGGGTTGAAAAATACAAATCTTCTGCAACCACATAGAGCGTTTCCTTTCGTGGCAGATTCTCCTTGATGTATTGCAGCACCATAGTGGTTTTTCCCACTCCACGAGGTCCCAGTAGTCCTACGACACGCGCCTGCCAGTCTATACGATCATACATATAACGATGAAACGTGGAAGTCGTTTCACGCAGCAGTTTATCAAATGTGGCTTGTAATCTCTCCATAAATGACTGATGATGTGATTTTAGCACAAAGATATACAAAATCTCTGAATATGCACTCAAAAAAGTGCAATTATCTCACAAAAACGCACTGAATAAAGTGCAATATACCCATAAAGTTGCACTCAACAGGGTGCAAATCTTAGATAATGGACATACTCGGCCCACCCAACTTCCTGCTGATTGACATGCAGATTGGTTCCACATGGATGGAAGCGCCTGACCCCAACGACTATCCCATCAAAATGACAGTGGACTGGGTGAAGGTATACGAACTGGAATAATAATTTTTAGTTCATCACTTAAA
>JAZRHK010000152.1:0-1357 GCA_045644725.1 Candidatus Coprenecus sp.
CAAATGGTGGAGGTGTCGGTAGATCCATAACAAAATGATGGGGTTTGAGAATTAGGGTTACATACACAAACAATTTATAGGGGATCGCACCGACACTTTTGACGGTCGAGATCGCACCGACACTTTTGACGGTCTAGATCGCGTTCAAACTTGTTTTGGTCGAGATCGCAAATACATTTTTTAAAAGCTACTGCTTAAAACTTGTAGTGGTGGAGAAGGTCAAAGTATAAAATTAAACATAACAAAATAAATCATCCACAAGATAAAGTCAAAGTATCTCATAACTACAAAAAGGATCAAATGAAATGTAACAAAATAAAGTATCCACAAGTCAATCTAATATCAGGAGGTATGTCCCCTCCCACGTCGCCTAGCGTATCTCTGGCCATGCATACCCTCAGGACGGGCAAGGCGCTTAAGCTCCTCCATCAGCTGCCACCCCTCAGTACCTGGACTGATAAAAAGTTGTCCACTCATCATCCTCTGGGCTATCTGGTAAGCCCTTCTCCATTTGGTGTCCTCCTACAAATTGCAAAACTAGTTAAAGAATGAAAATAAACAATTGAATAAATAAAATAACAGTGTTAGTAACATACATCAATCTCTGGTTCTAGCTGTGGTGGTGGAGGGGGTACGTTATGCGGATATATATAAGGATGTGACACAGGCATGAACCAGTCCATGTACCCTGGAACCGTGTCACTAGGATCCACAACAGAAGGTCCAGTCACGATGACATGCTGATCAAAATCCCTCCACATAGCATCCATGTCATCAGGAGAAACAGGTTTGCGTCTGATGCTGCGCGGGTCATCGGGGATGCACTACACAAAGCCAAACTGTCGTAGGACCCTGTCAGGCAAGTAAGGAACCATGATACCGCCCCACCTGATAAATCCCCTGTAGTAGGAGATTATCTCTAACGGGTGCACTTCTCGGTGCGCAGTGTATGGATCCCATGTAATACTATCGTGAGTGATGCGATCCAATGCATTCCTAAACAGCTCTGGCTCCCTGATAAGTATCAAATCTACGTTATTTTCATACTTAAAATATTGGTACTTATTGAACCTATTGAACTGAATTAACATATTTATCCCCAAAATATCCACATTTTAGGTTTAAATGCTTTTTAGGTAGAATTTACTTGTTATTTATGCTTTAAGTGCTTTTTGATGTGTTTTGTGGAAGTTTGAATATACCTAATCCAAGAACAAGCACAATCCAGCCATGAGGAGAAGAAAAGACTGTGTGTTGGGCGCCACCAGAGGGCCCAGTGCAATACAAGTCAGGAAGTTCAAATAATTGCGTTAGGCGCCGCAGAAAGGCCCAGCGCAGCCAGAGGGCCCAGCGCCCA
>JAZRHK010000153.1:0-1335 GCA_045644725.1 Candidatus Coprenecus sp.
CCTGTGTTGGTAGCACAAACTCTTTTCGTGGTGGATATTTTACTTGGCTAGTGCAATATCCACCACACAGTATATCAGAAACTGGGTGGATTCTCAAGAATCTAATACAGATACATTCAAGTCTGTTCAATGTCTCACTCATGGATGCTCACAGATGAGCGGACTGTGAGTGAGAAGTATTCCAACCACAAAACTGAATAGGGGACAAGATTATGAGCAAGACACAGACAAAAAAAGGCATAATCTTTGAGTCCGAGTTGGCAAAATACATGAAACTCAGAGGCATCACCTCAAAGGAAAAGCTCAGGAGCCTGACAACAGTTGGGTCCCATCAGACCATCATCAACTATTTTGATGATCCTGAGAGAATTCCAATGGGGAAAATGCAAGAGATTATGACTGCTTTGAAAGTTCCAAAAGAGGAGAGAGTCAGGATTGTGACCATGCTCCTGGAATAAAAGAAAAAATGAGCTTGGGGGGACAAGCTCATTCATGGGGGATGTGTATCATTGGTATTTATAAAAAATCTCTAAAATTTATTATACCACACACTCCCAAAAACGCAACAACCAAGGCACTTTGAGAGGCTTTTATTGGAGCGATTAAAAATATTAAAGTTATCAACAAGTGTCATGTCAATTAAAAATATGACAAGGGAGTCAGGTATATGTATATCAATAAAATACAGATTGCCGGTGACTATGTGCTTGTGTCCAATTACACACACAGAGGCTTTGGAGCTCCCAACAGGAAAAGGAGACAAAAGTCCAAGGACACACCAAAGGCCATGGCAGACTATAACAGACGCAAGAGAGAAGAAAAGCTCCAGCTCCTCATGATCCTCAATTTTGACTGCGGTTATCACATCACATTGGATTATCCCAAGGATGCAAGACCTGAGACCTATGAGGAGGCGGAAAAGAATCTCAAGAAATTTCTTTACAAGATGAGCCGGAGGGTCCGGCAGATCAAGCCATTCAAATATATTGCAATCACTGAGAGAGGAAAAAGGAGAGAGGCTCTGCACCATCATATGGTCATTGAAGGGGATCCTTTTTTGCTCAGGGAAATCACCAGGATATGGGGCAATCATATCAAGATATCTCAGATGTATGAGGAGGGAGCCTATAAAGATTTAGCAGAATATTTTTGCAAAATTGAGACCAAAGAGGAGCAGACAAAAGGGCGCTCCAAATATCACAGGAGCAGAAACCCCAAGGAGCCTGAGGTCCAGACAAGGATTGTTGCCGGAGGGATTCCAGATGATCCTGTCATCCCTCAGAGATATGAGATGGTGGAGGGCTCAGAGGTCAGTGGATACAATGAATATGTGGG
>JAZRHK010000154.1:0-1733 GCA_045644725.1 Candidatus Coprenecus sp.
AGGGCATCAAGTATATATGGCTCAACTTTGCAGATGGAGCTTTGCCGAACCCACCAAAGAACTTTTACAACATGGGAGTCAATTATGACATGCAGAGCGTTATTGCATCAGCTGACTATGTGGTGCAGCTGTCTGACTCTGAGTGCTGGTCATATACATGCCTTGAGAGCCTTATGCTCAATAAGCCTCTGATATGTACTCCATTCCCTTCTGTGTTTGAGATGGGAGTAAAGGATGGAGTCAATGCTCATGTAGTACCCTTTGACATGGACTTTGATGTGGCAAAGCTTTTGGAGATTCCAAAGTTTGAGTACAAGTATGACAATGCCAGGATCAAGAGACAGTGGATGAAGATACTGAATACCAAGCCATCCGGCAAGAGGCAACAGGTGCAGGTAGTGGTCACAGTCCCATACAAGGACATGGTGCTGGACAGAGAGATGGAGATAGGCGAGAAGCTTAAGATGGACATTGCCAGAGCTGAGCATGTCCAGCAGATAGGATATATCAAGATACTTAAAGAGTAAGGAGGGGATGATGGGGGAGTTCAAAGATGTAAATGAAGCCAAGGACTTTTTCAGACAGATCAGAAAAGAGCAGGCCGAAGTGGAGCACCTGCAGAGTCTTATTGCCAAGACAAGACTGTCCCTGCTACCTAAGGGCATAAGGTATGACACTGACAGAGTGCAGACATCTCCGGGTGATCCCATGACTGAGACAGCTGCCATCATAGCAGATTATAAGAGGCAGCTCAATGAGAGCCTGTCCAAGCTGATAGAGAGGAAGATAAGAGCTGAGCAGCTTATCATGTCCCTGGATAATACAGATGAGAGGGATATCCTGAGGCTCTATTACATGGAGATGCAGGAGACCTCTGATACAAAAGAGTGGCTGCCATATACCTGGGAGCAGGTAGCAGCTGAGAAGTTCATGAATAAGAGATGGGTGCTCAAGCTTCATGGCCGGGCTCTCATACACATGACTACAAAAGAGGACACCAAAAGACACCCTTAAAAGTGATAACATATAAGTGGCAAGATGGTGAAGTGATAACTGCTATTACGAAGTTCTCCCTTCTGAGAGCTACCGGCATAGAGCTGGTAGCTCAAAGTTGTTAAGGAGGAAGATAGCAGATAATATTTTCTATGGTGGACCTTTAAAGCAGAGGGCTTGATCTCAAGCTTTGATTACATCAAGAAAAATAAACGAGACAACAAAGGGCTGGCGGCTTAAGCTGCATAGCTCTTTTTGTATGCATGAAAGCTTTGAGGAAAATAAAACCATAGCGAATGGAAGAGCAGAAGAGTTTGAAGATAGAGCTATGAGAATGAAGTCCTGTGCATACTGCGGAAGGATCCACCCTGCAGATTATGTGTGTCCAAAGAAACCAAAGATGAAAGCCAAGGACAACAATACCCTGGCAGGAAAGCTCCGGTCCTCTTACCGGTGGCAGAAACTCCGGGATGAAGTTAAGGCAAGAGATAAATACATCTGTCAATGTTGTTTGAGGAACTATCCAGGAACAATCCGGCAGGTGGAGTACGACGGTCTGTCAGTACATCACATAATTTCAATTGAGAAATTGGCAGCAGATGACATAGAAAAAGCTTTTGATTTGAATAATTTAATAACACTTTGCGAAAGGCACCACGAGGCAGCCGAGGCAGGCAAGATTCCAATTGATGAATTAATTTCAATTGCGAAAGAAAACGGAGAGTGCGGCCAGTCGGCAG
>JAZRHK010000155.1:0-1189 GCA_045644725.1 Candidatus Coprenecus sp.
GCAGCTTTCTCTGCTGTCTCAGTAATTGAAAGGTACTTCACCAGGATGTAATCCTGCAAATCGTCATTCCACATTTTCTTTTCAGGGTTTTCTGCTATCCACCCTGCATAGAAGTCTTTGATGATCTGGTCTCTCTGTTTGACTTCTTCTCTACTATTTCCCTGAGGTATTTTCATATGTATTACAATTTAGTTTGACTAAGATACATAGATTTTAGGACATTCAACTACAATTTAATACAGTGTCAAGCTAAATTTTCTAAACACAATTTTAAACACAGTAAATAGTTATATCTACAAAATCACTTTATATCATAATTTTATTTAAATTACTACTAATCAACTATTTTGACGTTGTATTATATCCTAATATACATAAACTCTCATCCGCCCATCTCCACAAAAAAGGTCCGCACCTCTCAACTGAGCCTCCTCATGAGGGAAAATCATAACAAATTCGAACGACATTCGGAGGGAAAGCGCGGTGTGTCCCTTTATACCCAGATCAGAAGGCTACCACTACGCTTTCCCGCCCGGGCCTTCGTGCCGGAAAGCGCACCACCCTGCTACAGACGCACCACTCGCCCTCCAACCGCGCTTTCCCTCTGAGCCCCACAACTGAACCTTCTGACACACAATCAGACAACCGCGCTTTCCCTCTGAAACCAAATCTGCGACGGTCCTTCTTCATCTCCGAACTACACAACTCCCCATCTGAAAACATACAACAGACGTCCGGCGAGGCGGGTGACGGCACTCCTTAAGCACCGGCCTTGAAGCGGGAGTGATCTTTTTGAGCCTGATGGTCGGGACTGGCATTCGGCACTGCTCGCCAGTGTCGAATGGCTGGCCCGACCATTAGGCGGGCAAGGACTTCAGTCCGCGACAGCATGAACCCGAAACCCACACAAACCTCACCCATCTCAACCATTCCTACTCCCCTTGCCCCATGAGCCCCCTAACCACAAATGAACCACGAGTCACCTACTCCCCAAGAACCATGAGCCCTCCTAAACCCCAAGAACCATCCACTCCTCTCCCATGAGAGCACTCTTAGTTCCCAAGAAACATCCACCCCATGAGAACACCAACCTCTTAGAAAGCCGGGGCCAGATGAACACACATCTCCAAGCAAGCACCCAGCCCCAGATGAACCCCAACCTCCTAGAGAGTCCCGGCTCCAGATGAAC
>JAZRHK010000156.1:0-5324 GCA_045644725.1 Candidatus Coprenecus sp.
CAACCTCTGAATGCATTGGGATCAATACTCTTCAAACCACTCGGCAAAGAAAGGTTAGACAGACCGGAAATATAAGCAAAGGCAAAAGCGCCAATACTTGTCAAGTTCTTAGGTAAAGTAAGGGTGGTAATGCTTTTACAATTATAAAATGTACCACCTCCAATCCTTGTCAAACTGTCAGGCAAGAATAGTGATGTTATACCTGTACAACCAAAAAATGCATTATCTCCAATACTTGTCAGACTACCAGGCAAAGTGAGGGTGGTGATGCCAGTACAATAAGAGAATGCAGCTGGGCCAATACTTGCCAAACCTTCAGGGAAAGTGAGGCTCTCGATGCCAGAGCAACTCTCAAATGCACCAGCACCAATACTTGTCAGATTATCTGGCAACGTCAGAGTTTTTATTCTCTTACAAACATGGAATGCCCTACTTCCAATACTTGTCAAATCTTTCGGCAAGGTGAGGTTAGATATGCCAATACAATTAGAAAATGCATAATCACCAATGCTCTTCAAGCTTTCAGGCAAACTAAGTTTTACTATGCCGGTACAGCCATAAAACGCATAATTGCCAATACTTGTCAAATTGCTGGGCAGTCCCAAATGAGTAATGTTTGCACACTCTGCAAACGCCATTTCCCCTATGAGGGTAACATCTTTGTCGAAAGTAATGATACCTTCGCCATTTTTATATTCATTTGAAACGACTGTCGCCCCTCCAAAATAGGCATCAACCCTTGGCTGGACTATCTTGCCGTCACTGGAAATGTACTTCAACTGATTTCCCTTGCAGAGGGAAGGGGATTGAAGAACCCTGAGTTTTTGAACAATTTCACCACTGGAAAATATAATTTCCCCTTCCCTTTCATATGGCGTCATGTTTTCAGATACACTGAACTTTAAAGACTCTTTTGCCAAAGCCCGAGTTTCCACTTCAGTTATCCAGTCACATGAAATTTTTGTTTCAAAATCGACATTATGTCCCACTTCCACATCAATATACCCTCCAGCACTGCCAACTTTGTACTCATTCTTGGCGAGTACTATCGCATCCTTCTGCAGCTGGACAACCTTAACTGATTCTGAAACGTTGTTCTCTTTATTTACGAACTTTATTTCTGTCTCCCTTGAATCATAACCCTCATTTGCCGCAATATTGAAATAGTAGGTATTGGTGGACACTGCACGGGTCATGTCCTCCATTATCCAGTCAACGCTATCAGGCCACTCCACAGATACATCCATATCGCTTGTAACCTCTACAGATATTGTCTCTCCTGCAGAAGCCACCCTATATTCATTTTGGGAAATAAGTATTGTCGACTGCATACCTGCCTGATAAATCCTTATTGTTTCAGACAATTTTCCGCTTCGGATATAAACCTTTGCCTCCCGCTTCTCAAAGCTATCATTATTCTTTATACCAAAAATAAGCGAAGATAGCTTCATCGCACGTGTATCATAGTATACTACCCAATTACTGGCAGATTCCTCTACAAAGTACTCAAAATCAACATTTGCCTTGACCTCGATATTTATTTCTTCACCCTCAGCACCAACTTCAAATTTTGAAGCAGTGACAGTCAGCGCATCTTTCTGTTTTTGGAAAACTTTTATCACTTGTGAAACAGAACCTGACTTGATGATTATTGATGCATAACGGTCATATGGTGTCTCATTTGCAGAGACAGATATTGAAATCTCACAAATGCCCGCAGGACCGCTGGTTGGCGAAACAGTACACCACGAATCAGCACGTGTGTTCACCGCTTCCGCCGTCCAAGCCTCTGATGCTGTGAAAGAAATCTTTGTTGTTCTACCTTCCGTACCAATATCTGCAATATCTTCAATATCTGTATTCAGTGTCAGTGATGGTTGATCTTGAGTCTCACCACTTTCTTCGCCAACGCCTGTTTTTGAACAGCTTGCGACAAAATTCAAAGACAGTACAAGGAAAAACAACAATCTTTTCATCATTCCATTTATAACTTTTTAACATTCTCAACTCTTGCTTCTATTCCAGTATTCACCTTTCATAAGTGAAGGCTCAACTATCCCTGGAGTAACCTGTATCTTCAGAAATCGGTACGTTCGCTATGCCACAACCTCAAACTTTCATAATAATCGTTCAACCATTCTTTTTCCTCCGGCCTTAGCAACTTCATAAATTCACTCTGATATTCAGACTCCTCACTAATTACCCATACAACCATGAGGACAGCACGGTCCATATCATGAGGATATGTATCACCTTTCCTGATTTTTTCCAAAAATTTTTCCACTACTGCCACCGGATTTCTTGCAGCTTCAAAACGGTTGATATCACAATCGTAACACATTCCCATTAGAATATCGTTGATGGCATAATCCAGTTGATTCCATTTACAAGACCCGTTGCTGATAATGCAGAAACTTTCATAAGGCATCTCAGCGCAGTCATCCGTTTCCTTCAAGCATACTATCTCAGTATTTGGGAACTGAATTGAAAGAGAATCAAGTATCAAGTCCACCTTTCCCTGCTCTTGTAGTGCATCATATGTGAAAGAGATTACATTTGCCTCAGTACAGTCATTAAGTTCCAATCCGGCCTCTACTGCTGCAGACACTGCAAGATCACGTACAACTTCAAAATTATCAGCAGCATATAGTTCTATTTTACATTTCTTTATAAGACGCAATATGCCATTATTTGACCAAGAAGTAAACATATGTTGAGTATCAGAATTAAATTCGGTGAAAACAAGCTTGACTTCACTGAAATGTGCCGCTATCTCTTCTGAGAACTTATGAAAGTTACTAAGACAATCAGGTGCCACATGACTGTACATGATGCCCATATCAATATCTTCCAATCCTGTCAATGTACTCTCATCGAATGGATGGAAGTTATATTCTCCATTATTAAGTTCCTTAGCATATGATTTTATGTTCTCTGCATTTTCTTTGGTCAATGCAACTAGAGACAAATGCCAAATTCCCATATCCTTTAATGTGTACTAATATATATACAAATATAAAGTAAATTTTGTCATTTCACTCCACATACCCCAACGTGGCAAAACTGACTTTACAATCACTATATACCTTGGTTATCGCAGCATAGACCGACTCTGCTGTGCTGCCGGTGGTAAGAACACAATATTAGAGTGATATAAGAAAAGTAAGTAGTGGCTTACTTCTTGCCATAGCGTACAGAAGGCTCCGAAAGCATACCGTACTTAGGCGAATTCATCTCTTGAATAATCTGAAGCATCTCGGCGGGAGTAACCACAAACGGCTTCTTTGGAAAATGTTTTGTATTGCCTGTTACAAGGAATGAATCTTCATTTGCAAGAGCAACTTCATAGAAAACAATATCCTTTGGATCGGGGAGTAGTTCATTGCTGCCAATTCTCTTTGAATCTATACCTCCTTCCCTGATTGCTTCAACGACAGCACAGACTGTTCCTTCCGAGAAATTGAATTTGGGCCTTCTTAATACGGCTTCATATTCTTCAATTATTTCATTGTTGTAGACAGGTACAATAACCCTGTCATATATATAATCAAGAATCTTGACTGTGGCTGAATCATGGTGGTGCGACAAAAGCGCTGATACAATCACATTGGTGTCAATAACTGCATAGATTTTCATATTACTCTCCCCTTCTCGCCAATCTTATCTCCTCATTAATCTCATCAAGACTCATACCTGCAGTTCCATTTTCTGCGGCAACTCTACGCATTTCATAGAATGCCTTTCTTCCTCTCTCCATCACATCATCAATAGGATCAGCCTCTATTGTGAAAGGAATCCTTCTCTGACGTATAACTGTCTTAACATATATATTGAATGCTGTATTGGCACTCATGCCAAATTCTTCGCACAGTTTATCAAACTCTGCCTTCAATTTTGCATCCATTCTAATGGTTGTTGCTATCTGTCCCATAATTTTATCATTTTTGCAAAATTAAACAATATGACATCATAATGCAATATATATGCCATCAAAGCTACTTGAACTATTGGGAAAAAGCGCCTATTTCACTCCACATACCCCAACGTTGCAAAACTGACTTTACAATCATTATATACCTTGGTTATCGCAGTATAAGCCGACTCTGCTGTACTGCCGGTGGTAAGAACGTCATCGATGATCAGGATGTGCTTGCCGGAAAGATTGTTTGTAGTGCGAACGCGGAAAGCGTCGGCCACATTAGACCATTTGTCATTCATCTTCCTTCTGGTCTGGGTACGGGTATATCTTACTCGCTTAAGAACATCCGTAAGCACCCTGTCTGAAGCGTCAGATAGGCCAAACATTGCCTCTGCCACACCCCTGGCTATAACCTCCGCCTGGTTATAGCCCCTACGCCATTTACGCAAAGGATGAAGGGGAACCGGGACAATATAGTCAACATCGCCCAAAGCCTCCTTCAGCTTTTCACCCAACATTCGCCCCATATGGTGTCCAAGTCTGGTTTTACCCTGGTATTTTATCTTATGAATGAGGGAGATATACCTACTCTCCCTCGTATAGAAGAAGAGAGGAATCACCCTATGAAGATAGGTCCTTACCCAAAGTTTCTTCTCTGCCGGATTCTCCGGCCAGTCCCAATAATATGTCAGGGGCATGTCCTCCAGACAATCTCCGCACAAATACTCCACATCCACAGGGAGTAATCTCCCGCACACCTCGCATCTTCTCGGAAAGATGAGATCACCCAAACACTTTAGCCACATATCGACTACACAATATTAATCAGACAAACATCGCCACATATCGACAACACAATATTAACCAAACAAACATTAGTACCACACCGTAATGTAAAAAACAAAGCCTAACCAAATACATATCTGGTCCCAAACCTTATCAAAGCATCCTGCTGACTATCCCTAACACTGCTTGTGACTTCCACTCCCGACCACAATCACACACAAACCCGGCTTATGACATTCACAAGCCACGTCAGCTCCCGCAGATAGGGCTCTCGGGGACATCTGTGTGGCTTCTGCAGGGGAAAAGGCTGCACAAGCCACATTACCCCACTCTGAACAGCACTCTAACACGCTTCTATGTGGCTTCCAAAAATCACGACTCACTGCCATACACATAACCACACACGCATCCGTAACACATAACTACCCGGCTAGTCATAACACATAGTCACGACTCACTGCCGTAACACATCATAAGAACTTACAGCCGTCACACATAACCACACGGCTCAGTCATAAGACGTCGTTACAAAGACAATATCATAACAGGGAGTGACAAGGAACTATCACAACTCACAGCTGTCACACATAACCACACGGCTCAGTCATAAGACGTCGTT
>JAZRHK010000157.1:0-10048 GCA_045644725.1 Candidatus Coprenecus sp.
GCCCAATCACCCCTTGCAAAGCTTATCGGTGAGTTTAAGGAGGCCTACAACCATAACCCCGCCACTGCCCCTATTCATCCTCTCCAGAGGGAGTTTGCCCGCATTATCGGTGCTTGTGATATCATTGCGCAGATGGAGAAATCCCAGAAGAGGTGTGATTCCCTCTTCTATGCCGATCTCAGACCATTCCTACTCAAACTTAAAGCCATGTCTGAGTGTGCAAGTACCATGCTTGAGGCCCTCCCTACTGATGCACAGAGGGATATGGATCGTGTTACATTTGCCAAATGCTGGTCTGCTATCGAGGGGATGGACAAAAATGAAGATCACCAGTTTGATATCCTCCGCGGCATGGGCTCAGACATCACCCTCTCTATCCAGACAGCGGAACCTGCAGCAGAGGCACTCCGCCCATTCCTCGACTGGCTGCTGGAGCAGTTTGAATAAACATATTAAAGATATTTTACCATTATGAACACAATAGATAAGATTAATTACAGTGTATCTGTGGGAAACGCTGCAGATATTGAGGCCATTGCCCAGTTTCAGGTAGATATGGCCCTTGAGTCGGAAGGAACAGTACTGGACAAGGAGAAAGTGCTGCTTGGTGTTACAGCTGCAGTTAATGATGTGGCTAAAGGTACCTATCTGGTGTGCCGTGTAGATGGGCAGGCTATCAGCAGTCTGATGCTTACACGCGAATGGAGTGACTGGAACAACCAATGGTACTGGTGGATTCAGAGTGTGTTTGTTAAACCCGAATTCAGGGGAAAAGGTGCATACAGGGCTATGTATGAGAAGATAAAAGAGATGGCCAAGGAGCAGAATATCTCACAGGTGCGCCTATATGTGGACAAGACAAACTACCCAGCACAGCAGGTATATAAGAAACTTGGTATGGACGAGTGCCATTACCTTATGTACGAGGAGGTCCTTTCTATTTAGCATCCACGTCCGGTTCGATGTGGATGCTGATCTGGCTCTCGGTGCCGAATTTCCCTTGTAAGGCAGTTTCTACATCTGTGGATATGTTGTGTGCCTCCACTATGGATATGGTGGGATCCACGACTATATGGGCATCTATGATAAAGGAAATGCCGCTTCTGCGTGTCTTTAGACCATGAACGTCCTTAACACCCTCCACTGATGATGCTGTAGTGATAATGTCGTTCTCTACATCCTCCGGCAGAGATGTGTCCAGAAGCTCTGCCAGGCTCGGTATACATATCTTTATTGCCACCACTATAATGGCAATGCTGATGCAGCACCCTGCAATAGGATCGAGAATGGTCCATTTGTCCCCCAGTAATATTGCCCCACCAATACCAATCAGTGATCCAATCGATGAGAAAGCGTCGCTCCGGTGATGCCATGCATTGGCTATCACTACAGGACTATTGGTCTTTCTCCCTACCTGTGCAGTGATATGATATATAATCTCCTTGGCCAGAATGGAGACGGCAGCAGCTATAAGGGCTATGTAGCTGGGTTTTGGAATGACATCCCCATTTAATACCCCCACTATGCTCTTGATCCCTTTTGCCATAAGGTCAGCACCTACGGCAATAAGGACAACCCCTACAATAAGTGTAGCCAGAGTTTCGAATTTGCCGTGCCCGAAAGAGTGGTTCTTGTCTTTTCCTTTGGATGAGATATGAGTAAAAATTACCACTACAAAATCTGTGAGCAGATCTGACAGAGAATGGACACCATCTGCCAGCATCGCAGCACTCCGGCCGAATACACCGGCCGCAATTTTACAAGCAGTGAGTATAAAATTTACCACTGCCCCCAAAAGTGTAATTCTCCGTATCTCCTTCTCTCTATTTTCCATTGCCTGAAATTATCCTACAGGTGTTCCGTCAATGAATTGGTCATCAGTCATCAGTGAGCCGTCCATGCCGCTGAATACAGGGACCCATGTGTCGATATCCCCATTTGCCTTGCGGCATACTACTATCAGGCCTGGCATCCCCTCTGGGGGCATATAGCTGAAGCATAGTGGTTGGCCTGGATTGGCTTTAATGATGGGTTTTTCACCTGAGGGTATTACCACAAATTCGCCATTCAGCTCCACGTTCCATATCTCCAGCACTGTGTCCTCTTTGCCCGGAAGGACCACAAATGTCCTGTCATATTCGCCCCAGGTGCCATATACGGCCGGTGTGGGATACCCCATGAAACTGATGTACTCCATTGCCTCCCTCATATTGAAGTAGGCAGATACCAGAGCGAAGTATTCATCCAATGGCTGAGCCTCAGTGGCCACGTCGCCAAGCAGCAGCTCCCTCTCACTCTCTACCACCTCTATCTCGCTGGCAATAAGGTTCATATTGGTCTTGGTGATTATGGTATGGCTCTTCATAGCCTCGAGCTTTTCATACATCTCCAGCAGTTCATACTTGTCAAATCGGGCAAGATATGTGGTGTTCATAAGGTAGTCGGTGAGCATCTCGTCCACAGGCTGGCTTTCGGCGAAACTCTCACTTGCAAGCTCCTCTTCCAGATTGGATGATGGGGTGAGGACAAGTGTCCAGACAATGACATCCTGCCTGTTTCTCACCGCCAGGAAGTTCATTCCGCTCTGGCGGATATATTGGACCCTCCATCCGTACTGGGCGCGGAAAGGGGCATCATCCTGCACATTGGCGGGGATAAGCATATATTCACCGGGGGCATAATCGAGTTTGCGGAGTTTGAAGCAGTAAGCTTCCCCCTCATGACTCATCCCTGAGGAGTAGATCTCCCCATTGTCCAGAACCTGGGAGGTATAGAGTTTGCTCCCGTCAAACCAGTGGTTGCCTGTAGAAATGACCTGTGCATCTACCCTTGAGATGGCACAGATGGCCAGTATTGTCAATAATATCTTTTTCATAGCTCCCTTATTTCATAAATTTGGTATCTGGACCTACCGGTCGTTTGCCAAGTGGCATATTGGTGATTTTGACCTCGGTAGATTCGTCCATCTGTATCAGGCTTTTGTCGTGGAATTCCCCTGAGTGCAATTGTCCCCCCTCGGGATGGTAAATGACGCAATTCTCAAATTTTATCCTCCCCTCTGCCGGGAAGAGTTCACCCTGGTTCTGTGCGAAGCGGCAGTCGCTGAACTCTATCTCCCTGCACTGCGAGTCCACCTCCAACATCAGGAACTCCCTGTTGCGGACGAAATCGCAGGAACTGAAGTAGGCATCTTTCACATCGAAGAGTTGCATTATCCCGTATGAGCAGTCGTGGATGATGCTGTGGTACATCTCTATTCCGGAGCTCTTCTCCGCTACGATACCGTATGCTCCGCACCCATAGAGGTCGCTGTATGAGATACTCACTTTATTGCACCCCTGAAGTCCTACCACACCACCTGTGCAGTACCCCTCCACTGTGTGCCCCATGGTGAGGTTCTCGATCTTGAGATTGTTGCAGTTGACAAAATTGAGGACATATGCATATGCAGGGTCCACAAGGATATGGGTATTGTAGTCACCGATGATGGTGAGGTTGTGGATATTCCTGATTGTGAGCTGGCGGCCATTGTGGACAGCTTCGCTTATGATTTTTCCATCCCCATCATATTCCCACATATCATCTACCCAGTCATAGTCCATACCTTTGAAGTTCTCGGATGTATTGAGGGCATCGGTGAGATTGATGACAGTGTTTGGCTTGATGCAGATAGTGGCACCGCTCTTGAGTGCCTTGAGGAAAGAGATGGCGCTGTCTACATAATATACCCTGGAGCGTGATGCATCCTCTATCATCTGTATATCACCCACATAGTATCTGTCGTAATCGGCTACCCCAAGTTCGCTGTTAATAAGGGATAGATTTATCTTCTCTATAGGGTTGGTGTTTTGTTTCTGGCTGATGAACTCTGCAAGTGAACGGAGTTCTGTCTTTGAGAACTCGGATAGATAGTGGGTGTTCAGGACTGTGGAAGAGAGGAGCTGGTCCAATGGCCTGTCCTTGATCCACAGTTGGTTGGCCAGGGCGTCCTGATGGGTCTGGGATGTCCGTTGAAGTGTCCATACTATCTCCCCTGATGGACCCTCAATGAGATATACATCAATGGAGCCTTGGACATATCTTCTGACACTTGTCCCCCACTCTGCCCTGAATGGAATCTTATCGGTGTCGGTGCATTTGACAAGCTTGAAACTGCCGTCGATCATCGGCTCAAGCCCAAATGAGAAATCGTACTCCTTGTCGGCAGATGTGCCGGAGTAATAGAGTATACCGCCTCCCGGGAAAGATTCGGTGAAATAGGCATCTCCATCAAACCAGGTTTTAGGAGCCTGTGCATGGAGACCTGCTGCCCACATCATTGTGAGCACGATGATCAACAACTTTTTCATGCAATATCTATTTTTCGAGTTCTTTAACCATGTTCTTTATCCTGGAGATTAGTTCAGGAACCTCCAGTTTCTGAGGACAATGTGTCTTGCAGGCACCGCAAGCTGTACATCTGTCAGCTCTCGCCCCTTCAGGAACAGTATTGTAATATGTAGCCAGGAATGCACGTTTCTTCTTGTTGAACTTGTCGTCACGTGACCCCTCCATATCTGGAATATTGCTCTCTTTTACACATTTGTTGTATGCTTCGAATACGGATGGGATATCTACCCCGAACTTACATGGCATACAGTATTTGCAGGCGGTACAACCAATTTGTTTGTATCTTCTGTACTCAGCAATGGCTTTGTCAAGTACACCTCTCTCCTCCTCTGTGAGGGGCTGGAAATTGGTAAATGTGGCCAGGTTGTCCTTCAAGTGCTCCATCTTTGTCATACCACTGAGGACGGTGAGTACATTAGGTAGTGAGCCCACATAGCGGAATGCCCAAGAAGCTACAGATTTGTCCGGAGCATAATCCAAAAGGATCTCATTTGCATCAGGTGTGAGGCTGGCAAGTGCTCCACCTTTCAGAGGCTCCATAACCATACATTGGATACCTCTCTTTACAAGCTCATTGTAGAAGAACTCAGCCTCCTGGTCCACCCAGTCGATATAGTTGATCTGGAGCAATACGAAGTCCCATGGACGTTTGTTCAGAAGATATGTGAACAGCTCCTTGTCACCGTGGAATGAGAAGCCAAGCCTTTTGATTCTCCCTTTTTCCTTCTCTTTGGCCAGAACATCATAACCGCCAAACTCCTCGTAAGGTTTGTCGTAACCCTCTTTTTCTGAGATTGCGTGGCACAAATAGTAATCGAAATACTCCACGTCACATCTTCTGAGCTGCTCATCGAAGAGTTCCTGTGCCTTTTCAGGGCTGGTAATCAGCCAACCGGGCATCTTGTTGGCGAGGGTGAAGCTCTCGCGTGGGTATTTTTTCAGCATCTGGCCGATGGCTACAGCCGACTTTTCATTGTGGTAGTTCCAGGCTGTATCGAAGTGGTTGATACCGTTTGCTATTGCATAGTCGATAATCTCCTGCGACTTCTTCATGTCGATTGCCTTAATCTTTCTACCCCTGTTGTCCAGCTCATCTGTCTCAAAAGTTGGGAACCTCATACAGCCGTAACCCAAAAGAGATACCTCCCTACCTGTGACATTGTCTTTCCTCATTGCCATCACATATTTGCCGGGTTTATCGCTGTTTTTTCCTTTGCATCCTGTAGCCAAAGTGAAACCTCCAGCCAACATCAATGTACCGAAACCTATATGTCTTATCGCCTCGCGACGCGACATTGTCCTTTGTTCTTTTTGTGCTGCCATAAATTTATATTTGTTCAAGTTTGATTAATCTTTCCAGTCCAAAAGTACCTTACCTTCGTGGTTCAGCACTTTAAGATGAAGTTTTTCTTTAGTTTTCTGCAGTATCATTACTGTACCGCCCTCAATACTTTTGCCGCCCCCTACAACGATCGGGTACGGGTTCTGAATTTCCCCAGTGGGGTGGAATGCATACCAGTGAAGGTGGGCGTTGATTGCGAGGTCAAAGTCTGCTTTGTCAAGCAGAGGGCGCCATAGTGAATCGCATTGGTTTCCACCCGGCATTCCGTAGATGGGAATGTGATGGATAAGTACCCTTTTGTCAGCTTTCTTGAACTCTTTTGATTGGAGCTCTCCCTTGATGAAACCCACCTGTTCCTCTCTCAATTTGGTGAAATCGTTGAGCCCTGAGTACTCGGGGTGGTCATCCCTCTTGTCCTCGCCGCAGTCAAGTATTACGATGCGGGTATCACCCCAGTTGAATGCCCCGAATGTCCTTCCTCCAGGGTAGTCAAAGTGTTTGCGCAGCCCTATGGAATATGCATTTCTGATCTCGTGATTACCCCTGATGAAGAAGGTGGGGATGCTCTCCCCTTCTACAGCTTCTGTGAGGATGCGGATGAAGTTTGTGGCCTGGTCGTGGTCTTTGGGATCATCGATGCAGTCGCCATTGAATACCACGAAGTCGTAATTGATATCGCGTACCTGTCTGAATAGGGTGTCAAACACATATTCCCTCTGGTGCAGGTCGTTGAAAATTATTGCTGTAAATGACTCTGTCCCCTCCTCACGGGTCGTAAACGAATAGAAGGGCGATTTGGCAGTATTGCCGAATGTTTTATGGTATCCAGTGTATGATAGTATCTCCTGTGAGCATACGCGATACCAGTATTTGGTTCCTGGGGCGAGATTCTCCAAGCGTATTTTGTGTATTGATTCATTGAACTCAGCCTGTCCATCCACCAGCAAACGCACTCTGGTGAGTGATGTCGTGTCTGTCCCGAACTCCACCCAGCTGTAAGTGGGGATTATTGTCTCCCACATTATGGTCATACCGCCGTCAGTTGGGTTTTGTAGGTATGGCTTGGTTCTGAATAACTTGTCTGCATCTATTGCGGTACGCAGCACCACCTCCACCGGTCTGTGGTCAGATGCTGTCGCCTCCTCCAGTACCCTGTTTGATTTTACAGCAAATACAGGATTTGTTTTCTTCCATACAGCAATATAATCGAGGGTCCTGTCGGGTGTATCTGCAGGGAATGTCTTCTGTTCCGGATTGGACAGAATGCGGAAATCTTTCCCCAACTCCTTGATGAAATCTGAATCCGGTATTGCATTGAGGTCACCCGCAATAAAGAATGGTTTGCCCGCTTTGGATGCCTGTTCCCTTATAATTTTGAGCGAAGCCATCCTGTCCTCTTCTGTAAGAGACAAGTGTGTGCAGGCGAAAATATATCTCTCGAATTCTGCAATCAGGAGGGCTCTCTTCTCCTCCCTTCCGGGCAATGCTATACCATCTGTCCTAAGAGGAACTTCGCGAGATAGGATGCCGATTCCATATTTTCCTCCATCAAAATCTATTGCCGGAAGGTATGTGGGGTGCATTTGCGCCCGATGGGCAATCTCACCCAATACATATATGTTGTTGCTGCGTCGGGTCATGCTGTCCAGCTCCTGTACCGCGACTACATCGGGTGCGGCATTGCGAATGATATTGGCAATCCTCTGATAATCCCTCTCTCCGTCCATCCCTTTGGCACTCCTTACATTGTAGCTCATCATCTTCACATATTCTTGTGAAAATGCTGATAGTGCCACTACTAGCAAACCCAATATTAATGCTCCCTTTTTCATTTATATAAAGTTAAAACTTTTCGTAACTACAAATTTACTAAAATTCCCCTAAAACAGCTATTTTTGCACCCCTTATGAAATGGATTCTTACCATATTGGGACTTGTATCACTGGGACTCGGCATTCTTGGTGCATTTCTCCCTGTCCTCCCCACTACCCCTCTCCTCCTGTTGGCTGCTGCTCTCTTTCTACGCAGTCACAAGGGACTTTACAGATGGTTGATGGACCACCCATTGCTTGGACCCTACATACGGAACTTTATGGTACATAAGGCCATCCCCCTGAGGATAAAAGTAATCGCCGTCACTACTGTGTGGATCACCCTGCTCTACTGTGCCATTTTTGTGGCAGGACATTGGGCATTGCGCCTTATGTTCATCGCCATTGCCATAGGGATTACTGTTCATGTATTATCTTATAAGACAATGAAATAGAGCTATTTCGCAAGCTACCTGCCTGCATAATCCTGCAGATATTCTTCCAATCCGGGAGACTCTATGATCTCAATGTCGTGGGCAAGTCCTATGACGAAACGTCCCACACCTATGTAATTGCAGACATTGGTCTGAAGGAGCCAGTGAGTCGGGTCGCTTTGGGTGAGATATTGCTCAGCGAGAGGGTACTCCTCCAGAAGAAGGTTGTGGGACGAGATTCCGAGTTTGAGGGTGATGGGATATTGGTTCTCTCCTGTGATACGGAAAATGTCCACATAGCCCTGGCGGTGTTCCCCGGTATGGGCCCATCCGTCGGGGAGAATCTCGACAGAGCCGACACGTGCTACCTTGAAAAGCTTGTTTGCTTTGTCTGCTGGATCATAGCACCATACCTGGATATAGTTTGTGGTAAAGGCAAATGGCTCCACGTGGCGATCTCTGATGTTGGAGCCGTGGGAGGATGAGTACTCTTTCAAAATGACCTGTTTTCCCTCCTGGATAGCCTCACGGAGACGGTTGATGTTGTTGGCATTCTTTTGGCTGATGGTGCTTTTGGCCATAGATGTGCAGTCGTAGACACTGGAAAGTTTGTGGCGGAGATTGTTCTTGAGAGTGTTGTTCTCGTCCAGCCCCTCGAGCATCTGGTTGAAGATGTAGGCCTCCTCCTCTGTGAAATGTATCAGCTGGGATATATCCTTGAAGTGACGGCTCTCCTTGCCGAGCTTGTAGACACCCCCATCCAGTTTGTGGACTACGAAACCGGCATTTTTGAATGTGTCGATGTAGCGGTAGATGGAACGGTATGAAGTGTCAAGCTTGTCTGCAAGCTCTTCTATCGTGTAATTAATGTTCCCTGTCATCAGTTTGATGAGTCTCAGGACCCTTTCGATTTTAGGCTGATCCATAATTTTTCAAATTTTTACAAATATAATGATTATTTGACGAAAGTTGTCAAAATAAGGGTATAGTTTTGCTTTGTGAAACTTAAAAGGAGAGAAGAATGGTAGCATTTGTCGGTATATTCATCTTTATAATTGCAGGTGTATCTGCTGGGAATTGATTGGGATTACAGGTGTTTCGGCCAGGTCTGCAAAATTATGTTAGACCTGGCCACTTTGTTAACGACTAAGTGCTTCTTGATTAGGTAGTTGCGTTTTTGAACTTCGGCCAGGTCGGACACTTTTTTGCCGACCTGGCCGGATGGGTAACGGAAATAGTTATATTTGCAATATGAATATGAAAAAGTATAAAGTATTGGTTACCGGGACTTCGCAGGGGATCGGCCGTGCTATAGCGGAGCTTTTCCTGGAGAAAGGCCATCAGGTTATCGGCCTCGACCGTCAGCCTTCCACGATAGATGATCCAGAATATCTCCATTTCCAGTGTGATATAAGGGATACGGATTCCCTTCCACAAATAGATGATGTGGAGATACTTATAAACAATGCCGGTACGCAGAACGAATCGGACATTGATATTAATCTGAAAGGGCTTATCTCCATTACTGAAAGATACGGAGTACAGCCCCATATCCATTCTATTCTCAATATAGGGTCTGCAAGTGCACATACCGGTTCTGAGTTTCCCGAATATTGCGCCAGCAAAGGTGGCGTGGTGGCCTATACAAAAAATGTTGCCCTCCGCGTGGCCAAATATAATGCCACAGCCAACAGTCTCGATCCTGGTGGTGTCATTACCCCTCTCAATGCCCCCGTAATGGAAGACCCTGCACTTTGGGCTGAAATTATGGACCAGACCCCTCTCCGCAGATGGGCTACCGTGCAGGAGATTGCCCAGTGGGCACATTTCCTCACTGCAACTCAGAGTTTCTGCACAGGTCAGAGTATAGTTGTGGATGGAGGTGAATCCATCAATTCCCATTTTGTATGGCCAGAGTAAGTAATTATGGTGTCATTATATATTCGGGATAATGATCAAATATTAATGCTATTTTTGTGGTCTGAAATACGCAGATTACACAGATGATGATATTTTTCTCCATTGCAGGTGCTGTCATACTGGCCTTCGTTCCACACATTCTATGGCTTCTA
>JAZRHK010000158.1:0-8569 GCA_045644725.1 Candidatus Coprenecus sp.
AAACCTCTGTCGAGACCTCACCCAACCAACCACTCTTGGCATTCACCCCCACCTGCACCTTCACGAAGTCAATGAAATCAAGATTTACAGGTTGGCACTCGAAATCGATGGCGTGTGATATCTTGAAGTGGTTTGCATTGGCTGATGCACCAGCATTGGCACCATCTGTAAGACGGTCTACAGGGCTAAAGTTGTCCACATAACCCCAGTCATACTCCACATTGACCCAATATGACCCATTGCCTGAGGCATCATAATTGCGGGCACCCAAGCAGGTCCCTTTCAGGGTATAGCTGTCCGATTCGATCCATAGAGGGTAATAATAGTCCTGTTTGTGGAACTGCTTGAGATAATCTATCTCTCCACTGTTTCCAAGATTATCCTTCCACTGCACAGGCATCATAGGGGCAGTCGGGCGGTAGTATGTCACCTCGTAGTTCTGAACAGTCTCCTCCTTTCCTGTCTCCGAGCCGGCAAGCTCATACCAGGTGTCATCAGGGAGGCCGTTTCCATTCTCATCCTGCATCACCCATACTATACCCGGCTCTGATGAACCGCTGAATGAATTGCCGAGTATGCCGAGATCATAGTCACCTGAATTGTCTATACTATGGTCAAAACCCACTACAATATAGCCTCCAAATCCTCCAAGCGAGACAAAGTTTGGAGATGGCTCACCTTTTTTATTGGTTTCAGACATTCTCGCTTCTGCGTATGCAATAGCCGCTTCAGGGGTGATCTGTGTACCATTAAAGCCACCAGTCCTGGTTTCATTGATAAACTGACCTGGAGCAGGGGTGTACTCATATACCCTATTCCAATCCGCAGATGAGCTCCCTGTAGCTACTCTATAATAGGCACCCTCAGCAAATACTGTTACCTTAAACTCCCTCTGAAGGGTAATCCTCTGCTCACCTTTATAGAAAGAGGCACTACCCACTACAGTATAATCACCGGCATCACCTGCTGAGAATATATATGACTGGGTACCTTTTTGGGGAGCATCCTGCCCACCCTGGGACCAGACAAACTCTACCCCGGTGGTATCTCCCACTTTGACAGGGGAGATCAACATCCTCCTCTGCTCCACAGTATGGAGTTCCAGGGATGAAAACTCCCACTCAAATGGGATATCAGCGGGATCCACCACCTGCACCTTCACCTCATCTGAAGAGGTGCCGTCTTCATTGGCAGCAGTAGCGACTATCGAGTATTCGCCACACTCCTGCGCAATGAATTTATAGGTGCTGTCTTTAGAGACCTCCGTACCGTTGCAACTCCACACCAGTGTCGTTTCCAGAGTATTCTCCCTAACTGTGGCTGCAAAATCGACCACAGTCCCTTGTGTGACAAGGAGTGACTTGTCTCCTGAGATAGAGACATAGGGGATCTCCAGATCGATAACATCTATACGGATCTCCTCCAGATCCTGACCCACCTCATTGGTCACTGTCAGGGTTATGAAATACTGGCCTGCCTCCTCCCTTACAAAATGTAGAGAAGGAGATGTTCCTATCACATCCCCCGAAAGGGTCCATTTGTATTCTGCCTCCTCGGCCGACTCATACTCCGGTGCGATTACCAGCTCCCTACCACTCTTTATCGTATAGATACCTGTCTCACTGTCCAGAATAATGTTCGGGGCAGTGATCACCCCACTCCTGTTGCAGGAGGGGGCAAACACTGCTACCACCACACTCATTAATAATAATTTATAAAGCTTAAATGTATTCATCTACTATTGGAAATTGAATTCTTATTCTACAGGGAAACGGACTGCTACATCGTCAAATGCGAAATACATCGGAGTGCAATACCAACTCTCATAACCTATTTGAACCTCTTCCATGTGGAACACCACTTTAGTGACTGCCCCCAAAGAGCTCAGATCCCATTTTTCCCAATCTGAAACTAGGGTTGAATTCCCTTCCGCAAGTCTGAATGTAATGGTTCCAACTTTTGTTTCACCATTGTAACCAGTAGCGACAACATCCAGATAATCATCACCATCATATGCTTCTGAAAAACCACTTCCATTTATTATACAATACATTGTAACTGAAGCATTTGTAATATACATATGATCTATCACTCTCGCTATGCCGTCACTAAACTCCAATGCTGGTTTGTAAGCATCATCAAGATCGATACTGCTGTCGTGATAACCAATACAGAAATTTTCAGAACCATTGTGTGCTGTTGCTAATGGGATACTTAATTGATATTGGTAAATATCTGATGCATCTGCTAATTGATCCATAGTTCCACAGTGTGTAGATATCACATATCCTCCACCGGCAATATCCTGCGTTCCATAAAGATTCAAAGGAAACGTGTGGGAAATTTTTGTAGTCTCATCACTCCAGGTGTATGCATTATTGTAGATTAAAGGGGAGGCGTTATACGACTGCTCATCTTCACCAGGTATAAGATCTGCCCAATAGGTACTGAGTGCATTATCCTCAAAAGTAAGTGTTTTCAAAGTATACAAATCTTCAGCTCTGATTTCTTGAGAGATGCGGTAAGTTTGACCAGCTTCAAGGGTTTTGGTTGAGTGGGTATAGGATGCCATTGAACCATCCTCGAAATTGTATATAACCTCTATCTCTCCGGTAGTAACGGGGAATACTACAGCTACAGCCCAGATGTCCACATTTGAAGAAGCTGTAGGGAGGGCCTTAGGCTCAGCTCCCTCATCACCCCAGAACTCCAGCAGCAATTCTTTTGTCTGTGCAAGCTCAGGAGCTTCCGGATCTACTATTGCAGAAGATATCTCGCCGAAACTCTTGTTTGTAGCATCGAATTTGGATTTTCCGACGATATTATTTGCTGCTTTAATAGTAACTGATGACACTTTTTTACCCTCTCCTGTAACCTCTGTGCTCCAAGGGTTCAGCCAAAGATAAGAGGTATAGTGCTGGAGGGTAAAAGTATTATCTTCTCCCACTTTTGCATGGCCAAAATCATCTAAAAGTTCTGCCGGATCCCCCTCCTGGAAAGGAAGAACCCATACTTCATCATCAATTAACTGACCATAGTATACATCATCCCCCTCAGTAACCGATCCATCAGAAAAAGTAAACTCTGCCGATGCACCTCCAATAGAAAGAGGGTTGCTTTCAACTCCGTTTACATAAATGATATCCCCCTCACTCCATAGGAAAGGGATAGTGTTTGCATCAGGTGTCCCAAAAGCGGTTTTTGTCTGGGCATCGCTGTGGCCCACCAGGGTGAAGCCGTCACCAAGATCTGCAGGAGAGTCGATTTCATGTTGCTGACAAGCAGTCATAAGAAGCATTGCGCTGAATAGCGCGAAAAATATATTTTTTTTCATTGTGCTGATCGTATTTAAAGTTTTGGACTCCGTTAATTATTACCATTCTGACCAGCCCGATTCGCCGGCTCCATTAGCAGGATTACTTGACGCAAAACCTTGTTCGACATTGATTTCGAGGACCTCGATCTGAGGAGCTTGATAGATGTTCTCCATAAATAAAAAAATGTTTTAAGTTGTTACTCGCCTGAATCGGGTATACAAACTCAAAACATCCAATTATCCCGGAAATACGGGGAGATAGGGGTATATGTAAAAATATACAAGCCGGCAAACCCTACCTTATGCCCATTATATCTGTACGGATAAAAAAACTGTTTTGATTTTACCCGTAACCTGCAGGCATAAATCCGTTAAAGCAATTGGCAGGTCTTCTGACTTATTCCACTTACCGAGCCTTCCCAGCGGTCAAACCGCCAGTGGCAAAGAGTTCGGTAAATTCATATCCATTAGGGATGGAATTCACAGCAACAGGTATTGTCCCGGATTCTCACCGGATTCCCTATTCTCCCGACAGACAGTAACGCCCACCTGGGAACCATTTGCGCCACAAAGTTAAAATACAAAAATTCAAAAATCCAAATTTTCGCCGAAAAACATTACCTTTGTCCTGTTATGGACAAAAAATATCTTGATCTATTCAATGTGCAGGAGGGGCAGCTGAGAGAGGTGCTTGGTATTGCATTGGAGAGGGGCGGAGACTATGCCGACCTCTATTTCGAATATACAGTTTCCAATGAACTTTCACTCCGTGACGGAGAGGTAAATGCCGTCAGCTCCAACATAGACTACGGCGTAGGAATCAGGGTTGTATCGGGGGATAAGACAGGCTTTGCCTTCACAGAGCAGACCACCCTCTCAGAGATGAAGAATGCAGCGAGGATTGCAGCGCAGATAGCGACTCTTCCAGATTCTGTCACAAATATCCCTGCAGCCTTCACCCCTGTAAAAGGTGCCAATTACTCCCCTATCATATCCCCATGGGAAGATCACTCGGTTACTGAAAAAATGGGGTGGCTCACCTCCCTGAACGAGAAGGTTTTCGCCAAGGACAGCCGCATAACTAAAGTGCTCGAAAGGCTTACCGACTCCAACACCAAAATACTTTTCTACAACTCACTCGGAGAGTCATTTACCGATGAGAGGCCTATGGCCGCCCTTGTAGTCACCTGCGTTATGGAGGAGAACGGACGGATCGAGAGCTCATCCTCATCGCGCAGTTTCAGGATGGGATACGAATTCCTCAATGAGGCACTCCTCGACGAGATGGCCCAGGAGGCCTATGACAAAGGGGTGATCCTTTTCCAGGCTTCCCAGCCAAAAGGTGGAGAGATGCCTGTGGTAATGGGGGCCGGAGGCTCCGGAATCCTCCTTCACGAGGCGATAGGACACGCATTTGAGGCAGATTTCAACCGCAAAGGGACCTCGATCTTCTCCGACAAGCTCGGCAAACAGATATGCGACAAGTCGATCAACATAGTGGATGACGGCACCCTGATGCACAACCGCGGCTCAGTAAACATCGACGATGAGGGTATCCCCGGACAGAAAACCTACATGGTCAAAGATGGTATCCTCAACTCTTATCTTCACGACCGGATCAGTGCCAAATTCTACAACACCGCCTCCACAGGCAACGGGCGCCGCGAGTCGTTCAGATTTATGCCTATCCCCCGAATGAGGGCCACCTATATGGAGAACGGCAATTGCCGTGAGGCAGATCTTATCGCAGAGGTGAAAAAAGGGATCTATGTGGACAATTTCTCCAATGGGCAGGTACAGATCGGTGCGGGCGATTTCACATTCTACGTCAAATCTGGGTACCTGATCGAGAACGGAAAGCTCACAACTCCGATCAAAGATATCAACATAATCGGCAATGGTCCCGAAGCCCTCGCCGACATCATTGGGGTAGCTGACAACAACAGGATAGACAACGGAACATGGACCTGCGGCAAAGAGCAATATTGCCCCGTATCGTGCGGCATGCCTTCGGTTCTAATCAAACAATTGACTGTAGGAGGGGTAAACTGATGGATAAACTTATTGTACAGCAAGCACTTGAGATGGCTCTCCGCGCCGGCGCTGACCAGGCACGCGTGGTCCTTACCGAATCGAGCCTCAACACCTATTCACTCCTCGACGGAGAACTCGAGAGGCTGCAACACTCATTGAGCAGCTCCCTCTACTTCCAGCTATATGTGGATGGGAGATATGGCACCTTCTCCACCAACAGGATGGAACCTGGTGATTTTGACAAATACCTGAGGGAGGCGGTAGAATCGACCAGACTACTGGCACCTGACACCTGCAGAACACTCCCCCCCAAGGAGCTCTATTTTGAAGGGGGTGCAGCTGATTTGCAGCAGGATGACCCCACATACGACAATATTGCCCCTGAGGCAAAAAGGGAGCTTCTCGAAAAGCTCGGCACCGAGATTGACCGGAGCGACAAGAGGATAATATCTGTGGCCAATGAATATGAGGATTACCGCGAAAGGTGCCTCACCATCGACTCACAGGGATTCTGCGGAGAGACCTCCGGAACACTCTTCTCCCTCTCCACCGAGTGCTCAGTCAAAGGGAGAGGCGACGTGCGACCACAAAATTTCTGGTACGACAGCACCATGTTCTTTGACACATTGCCCTTGGGCTGCGGAAAAATTGCCCTCGAGAGGACCCTCGGGATGCTTGGGGCGAAAAAGATCCGTTCTGGGAAATATCACGTGATCCTCGACAGGACAGTGGCATCAAAGGTAGTATCCCCCATTTTCACCGCACTCAGCGGAGGGGCCATCCAGCAGAAAAACTCATTCCTCCTTGACTCCATCGGGAAAAATCTCCTGGGAGAGAAACTTACCATCACCGACACACCACACCTTCCAGGGCTGATGGGCTCACGATGGTTTGACAGCGAGGGGCTTGCCACCAAAGGGCAGGACATAGTAAGAGCAGGTGCACCCCAGACATATTTCCTCACCACCTATTTTGCCAACAAGCTGGAGATGGCTCCCACCGTGGAATCAGTCTCAGTCCCTAATCTGGAACCTTTCGGTGTTGCAAGCGCAGAGGAGATGATGGCCACTATCGGCCGGGGAATCCTCATCACCGGGTTCAACGGTGGGAATACCAATGGTGCCACCGGAGACTTCTCCTTCGGTATTGAAGGGTACCTGTTTGAAAACGGAAAGATATCTCACCCAATAAAAGAGATGAATATGACGGGGAATATCTTATCTTTGTGGCATAATGTAACAAATATTGGAACAGATTACAGGGAGTGCTCAAGATGGAGAATCCCCTCAATATCTTTTGAAAATGTAGACCTAAGCGGAATGTAATATGAAAAAACCAGGAATTTACTTGTCGCTAGCCCCTATCATCCTCCTCATAGTGATGATTATTTTGGGTGTAAAAGTCTTTGGTGAAGACCTCACCAGCGGCCCTTCACAGATCTCGCTTATCATCACATCAGCTGTAGTGATCTTCATCTCTATGCTATACCTGAAGATTCCTTGGAGCCAGATTGAGGAGGGGATCAACCAGCAGCTCCACAACACAGGAGGTGCCATCTACATACTTCTGATGATCGGTGCACTCACCTCCACATGGATGCTATCGGGCATTGTTCCATCTCTCATATATTACGGTCTGAAGCTTATTCACCCATCAATATTCCTGGCAGCATCATTTCTTCTGTCTGTAGTGGTATCTGTCCTCTCAGGAAGTTCCTGGACCACTTGCGGAACCATCGGTGTAGCCCTTATCAGTGCCGGGACACTTCTCGGGATTCACCCCGGATGGCTGGCAGGAGCGATAATCTCAGGTGCATATTTCGGAGACAAACGCTCTCCACTTTCTGACTCCTGCAACCTGTCAGCATCGATGTCTGGGGTAGACTTGTATAAACACATAGGCTACCTTATGTACACCAATATGCCGGCATTCATCATCTCGTTGGCAGTATTCCTTATTGCTGGATTTGTCAGCGACATAAACCAGGTAGATGTAAGTGCCATACTTCACAATGTGACCGGAAGTTTCAACATTTCACCCTGGTATCTGCTAATCCCTTGCTTCACCATCTTTCTCATTTACAAGAAAGTACCTGCATTCATCACCCTTCTCATATCTGCCCTTATGGGAGCAGTGCTGGCATTCTTCGCCCAGCCCCATATAGTATCGCAGATCTACGGCGAGGTAACCGGAGGTTTCAACCAGTTCCTCTACGCCTCACTCAAGATGCTCTCTACCTCGGTGGAGGTCAATGCTGGAAATGAGATGATGACAGAACTCGCGTGCACAGATGGTATGTCAGGGATGATGAATACTATCCTCCTTATCCTGTGTGTCATCATCTTCGGAGGGTCCATCCAGGCCTCTGGAATGATTACCACCATCACTGAGAAGATGATAAAGTTCATGAACAGCACATTGAGCATAGTGGCGTCCACAGTTGGTACAGGTATCTTTTGCAATATAGCCCTCTCTGACCAGTATATGGCCATTATTCTTCCCAGCAAGATGTTTGGGGAGACATACAGGAAACAGGGTTACGCACCTGAACTTCTCAGCCGCTCGGTAGAGGACTCATCTACAGTGACCTCAGTCCTTGTCCCATGGAACACCTGTGCTGTAGCCCAATCCACAGTACTTGGAGTAGCGACACTGACATATCTACCCTATTGCATTTTTAACATTATTTCCCCGATAATGTCTATATTTGTCGCCGCTATAGGGTGGAAGATCCGCAGAATCCCAGTAGAAAACGAAATAGAAACAATAACAAAATAAACAGATAAAATGGAAATCAATCAGAACAAAGTAGTTGCCATCACATACACCCTTATCGTGGATGGCAAAGAGGCAGACAAAGCAACAGTAGAAAACCCTTTGAAATTCATCTTCGGTACAGGTATGCTTCTACCTAAATTCGAAGAGAACCTTGAGAATAAGAAAGCTGAAGATACATTTGAGTTCACCCTTACCCCAGAAGAGGGTTACGGTCTTCCAATGCCTGAGATGATCGTGGAACTTCCTAAAAACATCTTCGAGGTAGACGGTAAAGTTCAGGAAGAGATCCTTTTCGTAGGTAATATCATCCCTATGATGAACAATATGGGTGGTATCATGCAGGGTAAAGTGGCTGAGGTTCGCGAAGATATCGTAGTTATGGACTTCAACCACCCTATGGCTGGCAAAACCCTCAACTTCAGCGGTAAAGTTATCGAAGTG
>JAZRHK010000159.1:0-15503 GCA_045644725.1 Candidatus Coprenecus sp.
TGCTGCCCTGATGGGGCAAAAGGCGGGGATGCCAGTGGAGGTGATGAGTTACTCTGATAATGAGTGGTCGGTCGGGGATGCATATGTCAAATTGGGGTTCAGGCAGATAGGGGAGAGGGGACCGGTCAGGTATATGGTGGATCCGGATACCTGTGAGCGTTATTCAATGCGCAAATTCTCGCTGCTCCCTCCGTCGGACCGCAAGTTCTATGAAATCCACAATCTGGGAAGCAAGAAATTTATCCTTACTCTGTAAAGTCTCTGTTGCCTACGGTCTGAATCCATTTTGAGCTTGACCCCGATTTGTCGGCCGGGCTGGAAAAATGGGGTTTTTGATCCCGGAGAGCTTTGGTTGACCGGTCCGGGCTGGAATTCCGAAGGGAATGCCGGAGACCAAAAAGTGACGGAATCCAGCCCCGGATGGTGAGTGATGTAAAAAGTTGATTCCTATGCTGTCACTACATCGTTCTTCGCCCTGTTGAGGGTGAGTGTGATGGTGCTGCCGAGTGGATAGCGGCTCGAGAGGATGGCTTCAGCTACCACATCCTCCACATACCTCTGGATGGCTCTCTTGAGAGGTCTGGCTCCATAACGTGGATCGTATCCGACGTCCGCTATAAATCTCTTGGCGCTCTTTCTCAGTGACAGTTTGTAGCCTGCTTCTTCTACCCTTTTGTGCAGGTCTGCAAGTTCTATGTCTATGATTTTTTCTATATCCTCTTTTGTGAGCTCGTTGAAGAAGATCTGTTCGTCCAGACGGTTGAGGAATTCTGGATTGAAAGTCTTGTCGATGGCCTTCTCTACGATTGATTTGTTCTTTTTCTCCTTATCCCTTGCAATATTATTGATGTATCCAATCCCGCTACCAAACTCTTTCAATTCCCGGCTGCCTACATTGGATGTGAGTATGAGGACTGTATTCCTGAAGTCGATATAGTGGCCGTTTGAGTCAGTCATACGACCCTCATCAAGCACCTGTAGAAGGAGATTGAATATGTCTGGGTGGGCCTTCTCTATCTCGTCCAGCAGGACTACAGAATATGGTTTTCTCCTTACACGTTCGCTGAGTTGTCCGCCCTCTTTGTAACCTACGTAGCCTGGAGGGGCTCCGATAAGTCTGCTGACTGCAAATTTTTCCATATACTCGGACATGTCTACCCTTATAAGACTGTCCTGAGAGTCAAACATGAATTCAGCCAACACCTTGGCCAACTGGGTTTTACCTACACCTGTGGGGCCAAGGAAGAGGAATGTCCCTATCGGTTTGTTCGGGTTCTTGAGCCCCGCCCTATTGCGTCTGATGGCCCTCACTATTTTCTCTACTGCCTCGTCCTGGCCTATGATTTGTTTTTTGAGCGTTCTGTCCATTGTCAGGAGCTTGTTGCTCTCAGACATTGCAATTCTGTTTACCGGAATTCCTGTCATCAGGGATATAACTGAAGCTATGTCGTCGGCATTGATTTCGACGGGAGATGCGGCCTCTTGATGGTTCCACTTTTTTATCTCTGTCGCATATCTCTTTTCAACCATCTTTTCGGTGATATGTATCTCTCCGGCTCTGGTGAAATCTTCCTCGTCTATGGCTATCCTTTTCTCTTTTTTTATCTCGTCAAGGGCCTTTTCAATATCTTCAATTTTCTTAGGTACACTAAGGTTTCTGACGTGCGCTCTTGCACCTGCTTCATCAAGTGCATCTATCGCTTTGTCAGGGAGGCATCTGTCTGTTATGTATCTGGTGGATAGGGTGATGCAGGCTTTTATGGCTTCATCTGTGTAGTGTACCCTATGGTGCTGTTCGTAGCGTGTTTTTATGTTTTGGAGAATCTCCAGTGTTTCCTCATATGTTGATGGTTCCACCATCACTTTCTGGAAACGTCTTTCAAGTGCTCCGTCCTTCTCTACCACCTCGCGGAATTCATCTAGAGTGGTGGCACCAATGCACTGGATCTCTCCTCTTGAGAGGGCCGGTTTTAGCAGGTTTGCTGCATCAAGCGAACCTTGTGCCCCACCTGCACCGACAAGCGTGTGCATCTCGTCTATGAAAAGGATTATGTTGGGTTTGTCCTTGAGCTCGTTGATTATTGCTTTGATCCTCTCTTCAAATTGCCCGCGGAATTTTGTCCCTGCCACAATTGAACCGAGGTCAAGGGAGACTATCCTTTTGTTGAGCAATGCTCTGGAGATTTTCTTGTTGGCAATGCGGATTGCAAGCCCCTCTACTATGGCAGATTTGCCTACTCCAGGTTCACCAATCAGGACAGGGTTGTTCTTGCGCCTGCGGCAAAGGATCTGGGCCAGACGTTCGATTTCCCTCCCGCGTCCCACCACAGGATCAAGTTTGTCCTCCTCTGCCGCTTTGGTGAGATCAATGCTGTAACTCTCCAGGGCTGAGGTTTTGGCTTTCTTTTTGGGGAGCTTCTCCTCTTCCTCCGAAAGCTCCTGCTGCTCCTGGTCTTTTGGGGTTGAGTCCAATGAGACGATTATTGCTTCAGGTGTCATTCCATGGTCCTTAAGGATAGCAGCAGCCAATGAGTTGGAACAGCGAATTATTGCAAGCAGCATTCTTGCTGCGTTGGGCGATGAGATTTTGTTGGCTCTTGCAGATACGATCATTTCCCTCAGAACCTCCTGGACATGATCAGAAAATGATATTTTGTCAGACTCCTCAAATGGTATGATGTTTTCGCGTGAAATGTGTGAATTAAGCTGCTCCTTAAGTATCAGAATATCTATCTTGAATCTCATAATGAGATCATATGCCGAATTGTCCTTGTGACGTATTATTCCCAATACCAGATGGTCTGGGGTTATATCGTAACAGCCGGTTCTCATCGCCTCCTCACGTGAAATGCCGATGATTTCATTTATTTCTTTTGGTAGTCTTAGCGTCATATCTCATCTTCAATCAGGGTGCTAAATTAAACAAAATCTTTCTTATTTGTTTAGATTAATTTTTTGTCGTAAATTAGCAGTTTATAATAGTGAATTAGAAAATATAACAAATAATGGAAAACCAGGAAGTTAAGGGTAGAATTATTCCGATTGATATCGAAAAGGAGATGAAGAGTGCATATATCGACTATTCTATGTCGGTAATTGTCTCTCGTGCTCTTCCTGATGTTAGGGATGGACTCAAACCGGTACACAGAAGGGTGTTGTACGGCATGTCGGAGCTAGGGTTGAATTCAACCGGTGCATACAAGAAATCGGCACGTATCGTCGGTGAGGTTATGGGTAAGTTCCACCCTCACGGTGATGCAAGTATCTACGATACAATGGTAAGACTTGCCCAGGATTTCAGTATGAGATATATGCTTGTTGAGGGACAGGGTAACTTTGGATCTATCGATGGTGATCCCCCTGCAGCAATGCGTTATACAGAGGCAAGATTCAGAAAACTGGCAGAGGAGTGTCTGGCAGACTTGGACAAGAATACAGTTGATTTCAGTCTGAACTTTGATGATACAATTCCGGAACCAACTGTTCTCCCTGCAAAAGCTCCGCTTCTTCTTCTGAACGGTGCCTCAGGTATTGCGGTGGGTATGGCTACAAATATGGCACCCCACAATCTTGGCGAGACAGCTGATGCAATATGTGCATATATTGATAATAACGAAATCACTACAGAGGAGCTGATGCAGCACATCAAGGCCCCTGATTTCCCTACAGGTGGTATCATTCAGGGTATCCAGGGTGTGCGTGAGGCGTATGAGACAGGTAGAGGAAGAGTAGTGGTTCGTGCCAAGACAGATATAGAGGTTTCTAATTCCGGAAGGGAGACAATTGTTGTTTCTGAGATTCCTTACATGGTAAATAAGCAGGAGCTTATCGAGAAGATTGCTGCTCTGGTGGAGGATAAGAAAATTGACGGTATTGCTTACGTAAATGATGAGAGTGACCATAAGGGTATGCGTATCGTTATCAAACTGAAGATGGGAGCAGTGGCAAATGTGGTTCTCAATACCCTGTTCAAGCTGACTCCTCTTCAGTCAAGTTTCTCGATCAATAATGTCGTTCTGGTGGATGGTCGTCCAAAGACCTTGAATCTGAGAGACATTATCAAATACTTCGTGAAACACAGACACGAAGTCGTGGTAAGGAGAGCGCAGTACGAACTCGAACAGGCTCAAAAGAGGGCTCATATACTGGAAGGCTTGCTTAAGGCTCTTGACTTTATAGATGAGGTTATCTCCATTATCAGGGCGTCAGCCACTCCTCAGGATGCGAAGGATTCGTTGGTGGCAAGATTCGATCTTTCCGATATACAAGCCAATGCTATCGTGGAGATGAGGCTCCGCCAACTTACAGGTCTTGAGAGGAACAAGCTCCAGAACGAGTATGATGAGTTGATGAAGCAGATTGCTGAACTTACAGCATTCCTTGCAAGTGTTGACCTTCAGATGAATATGATAAAGGATGAACTTCAGGAGCTTAAAGGCAAATATGGTGATCCCAGAAGATCTAAGATCGAGCTGACAGCAGATGATTTCAATCCTGAAGACTTCTATCCAAATGAGGATGTGGTCATCACTATCTCCCACTTGGGATATATCAAGAGAACTCCTCTAACTGAGTACAAGCTCCAGAACAGGGGTGGTGTAGGTGCAAAAGGGAGCACTACACGTGAGGAGGATTTCATCGAGCATATCTATGTGGCCAACATGCACAGTACTATGCTCTTCTTTACCCAGAACGGTAAATGTTTCTGGCTGAAGGTATATGAAATACCGGAGGGGGCCAAGGCTTCCAAAGGTAGGGCAATCCAGAATGTCATAAATATCGAACCTGATGATAAGGTTTGTGCATATATAAATGTTCCGAACCTTACAGATGAGGAATATATCAACAATAATTACATAGTATTGGCCACCAAGCGCGGTGTAGTCAAGAAGACTACCCTCGAGGCTTATTCAAGACCACGTACCAATGGTGTCAATGCCATTACCATCCGCGAAGGGGATATGCTTCTTGAGGCAGCTCTGACTGATGGCAACTCGGAGATCCTCATTGCGGCGCGCAACGGTAAGTGTGTCAGATTCCATGAAGAGGACGCCAGAGCAATCGGACGTACCGCTACCGGTGTGAGGGGTATCAGCATCGAGGATGATGACGAAGTGGTAGGTATGGTCACAGTGGAGGCGAATGATGAGGCAAGGGCACTCAATCATATACTCGTGGTAAGTGAAAACGGTTTCGGCAAGAGATCGGAGATCGAAGAGTACAGATTGACCAGCCGAGGTGGTAAAGGTGTCAAGACTATCAATATTACAGAAAAGACTGGCTCACTTGTTGCAGTAAAGAAAGTGACAGACGACAATGATTTGATGATCATCAACAAATCTGGAGTCACAATCAGGGTATCTGTATCAGATATCCGCCTTGCAGGCAGGGCTACTCAGGGTGTCAAACTTATCAGTTTGAGAGAGGGTGATGGCATTGCAGCTGTATGCAGCGTCAATAAGAGTGAGGAGAAGCTGGTTGAAAATGGACAGGAACTATAAATTATAAATAATTATCAAACCCATTATTATGAAAAAGATTCTACTAATTATTTCTGCTCTTGTATTGACAATCTCTTTGGGAGCACAAACAAAAGAATCTGTGCTTAAAAATATAGAAAAAGCACAGGAAACTGTAGCAAATCCAAAGAAAGCAAACGCTCCTGCTTCATGGATTAAACTTGGTGAAGCATACGAAGCTGCCTACACTTACTCTCAGGGTGGTATGTGGATAGGAGCTCAGGCTATGGATGCTAAACTTCTTCTTAAAGGTCAACAAGTGCTTTCAAGTGAGACTAGAAATTACTCTGGAGTTGACTATCAAGTGGATGTATATGAAGATAAGGAACTTTATTACAATCCTGACGGTTTGTTGGAGATTATCAAAGTAACCAAGCCTGTTGTTGAGAACCCCCTTGAATCGGCATATGACGCATATATGAGAGCGGCTGAGGTAGATGTGAAAGGTTCTAAAAAAGGTGACATTGCAGAACATCTTGTAAAACTGAGAGATATGTATATCAATGAAGCTATGGGCTCTTACACTCTTGGTGATGTAAAATCTGCAAACAACTATTTTGAGGCTTCATTGAAAGTTCTTGATAACCCAGTAGTTGAGAGAATAGACAGCATGATTGTATACTATACTGCAGTAACTTTCAATATGTTGGGTGATAAAGACAATGCGATCAAATACTTTGAGAAATGTAAAGAGATCAACTATCATCAGGAAGGTGATGTTTTCTCTTCATTGGCAGAGGTATACAAATCAAAAGGTGATATTGAGAAAGCAAAAGCTACCCTTAATGAAGGCTTTGCTGCTTATCCTACCAGCCAGGGTATCCTTGTGTCTCTAATCAACCTTTACCTTGAAAGCAATGATGACCCTAATAAGGTTCTTGAGCTAATCAGAACAGCTCAGGCAAATGAGCCTACCAATGCTTCTCTACACTATGCAGAGGGTAATGTTTATAAGAATCTCAAAGATATGGAAAATGCTATCAAATGCTATTACAGATCATTTGAGATTGACCCTACCTATGTGTTCGGTATCTATACTGTAGGTTCTACTTATTATGATAGAGCAATTGAGATCCAAGAGGAGATCAATAATCTTGATATCAATGATTATGAGACTTATGACAAACTTCAAGCAGAGTTTGATAAAGCACTTTTGGATGCAATCGATCCTTTTGAGAAGGCTTTTGCCGCTACCAATGACAAAGAATTCCAATTGGCTATTGCTGACGGTTTGAAACAGATCTACTTCCGTTTCCGTGATAAAGATCCAAAATATCAGGCAGGTCTGGAAAAATACAGCGCTTTCTTGGAGGCAAATGCCCAGTAAGCGATTTTGACGCAGTTTAAAAGGGTGACTTTCGGGTCACCCTTTTTGTTTGGAATAGTGCGAAAGTAGAGCTATCTTTGTATGATATAATAGCAAATCTTCATTATGGGCGGAATATTTGGAGTCATTTCTACGCAGAAGTGTGCCGGTGATCTTTTTTACGGCACTGATTACCATTCACATTTGGGAACAAAGAGAGGCGGTATGGCAGTATATAACGGAAACGGGTACTTTGCCAGAAACATTCACTCTCTGGAGAGTTCTTATTTCAGAATCAAGTTTGAGTCGGAACTTGAGAAGTATATCGGCAATTCCGGTATCGGAGTAATAAGCGATACCGATCCACAACCTATTGTGATCAATTCTCATTTGGGAAGGTTTGCTATAGTCACTGTGGGGAAAGTGAATAATATTGAGGAGCTGGAGAGTGATCTTCTTTCCCGCAACAAGAATTTTACAGAACTAAGTTCAGGTAAAACAAATCAGACAGAACTCATAGCCCAGCTCATTACTGACGGACAATCGTTCGAAGAGGGTATCGAAATAGTGCAGAACAGAATAAAAGGTTCATGTTCTTTCCTTATTCTTACCGAAGATAGCATAATTGCAAGCCGTGACCTTTACGGAAGGACCCCTATTATAGTGGGAAATAAAATATATACAGATGATGCAGGTATTCAGGTGATGGCACATGCAATAGCATCAGAGACCTGCAGTTTCTCAAATCTCGGATATGAGCAGCAGTATATAATAGGTCCAGGAGAGGCTGTAAAGATTACAGCAGACTCTATCGAGACTATAGTAAAACCTAAGGAGAAGATGCAGATATGCTCTTTCCTTTGGGTGTACTACGGATATCCTGTCAGCAATTATGAGAATATCAATGTGGACGATGTGAGATATTCTCTCGGGCAGCAGCTTGGAGAGAGGGATGAGACTGAGCTTGATGTTGTTTCATCTATACCTGATTCAGGTACATGTATGGCAATAGGTTACTCGAGCGGTAAGGGTATTCCGTTCAGAAAGGCAGTTGTCAAGTATACACCTACCTGGCCAAGGAGCTTTACCCCTACAAATCAAAGCATAAGGAATCTGGTGGCAAAGATGAAACTTATTCCAAATAACTCTTTACTGAGGGAGAAAAGGATAGTCTTCTGCGATGATTCAATAGTTAGGGGTACACAATTGAGGGACAATGTAAAACATCTGTATGACTATGGTGCCAAGGAGGTACATGTCCGTATCAGTTGTCCTCCACTGCTTTACCCATGTGAATATCTCAATTTCTCAAGCACCAGAACGCCATTGGAACTGATTGCCCGCAGGTTTGTCCTTATGAAAGAGGGTGCTCATGATAAAAATATTGGCAAGTACGTGAAGAATGATACTCAGGAATACAAAGAAATGGTGGAATATATCCGTAAGGAGCTTAATCTCGCATCACTCCAGTTCAATACTGTAGATGATATTGTAAGGGCTATTGGGCTACCTAAAGAGAGAATTTGTACACATTGTTTTGATGGTACAAGTTATGGCGGATAATTGAAATATTTTGGTTTTTGGCGAAAATTTATTTTAATTTTGTGGTAGAAACTATACTATATTATATATCTGCACAAATTATGAATATTTTCGTATCAAGCCTGAATTTCAGGGCCAGAAAAGAGGATCTTATTGATCTGTTCTCTCCTTATGGGGAGATAACCTCAGCTCGTATTATTGTAAACAAAGAAACTCGCCGTTCAAGAGGTTACGGATTCGTTGAAATGTCTGAAGAGGATGGAATGAAAGCGATTGAAGCCCTTAATGGAACAGAACATATGGGTAGAACCATAAATGTGGCAGTCGGCAGTGAAAGGCCGGCAAAGCCAGAGTAAAAACAACAAGAGCCTGATTAAATCAGGCTCTTGTCTTATCTAATAATATCCATCTCTTCGAGAAGTCTGTGATTTTTTGCAAGTTTGTCAATGGTGAAGAGGACAAACCTTACATCGAGTGATATGTTTCTGCAAACATCTGGATCGAACACAACATCACTCATGGTTCCTTCCCACACTCTGTCGAAGTTGAGACCTATAAGATTGCCGTCTGCATCTATTACAGGACTGCCGGAGTTGCCGCCGGATGTGTGGTTGGTCGCAATAAAGCATACAGGAATGGTCCCTTTGTCATTTGCCCACTCACCATAATCCTTAGAGGCATATATGTCCCTCAGTTCCTGTGGAATGTTGTAGTCGAATATTTCAGGGTTGTCTTTCTGCATTATACCTTCAATAGATGATGAAGGGGTGAAGTAGACGGCGTCCGAAGGTGAGTAACCGGCAATCTTTCCATATGCTACCCTCAAAGTCAAGTTGGCATCGGGATAAAATGCCTTTTCCTGGTCAAATGCCATTTGTCCCCTCATGTAATCTCTATAGAGGAGGGTGATCTCCTTATTGAGAGAGGTGTATTTGGGATAGATTTGGTCATTGTAAAAGTTTGCAAGCTCCTTATAGAATTTGACAGCAGGATCCTCATCCATAGCCTTTGCCAAATCTTCCCCAGCAGCGCCAACGATCGCTATGGCAGTTCCCAGGCTCTTGGAGTCGACAAATGCTGATTGGGTGTACATGTCATCAGCCCAGCGCTCAGCAGAGGCGTATTGCTCCATCGATTTGATAAAATATTCTGGCTTGAATGAGTCAGGGATATTGGTGTCAAACTCCTTGACAAGTGCCACAAAGCATTCTTTGTCAATAGGGAGGTAGTAGTCTTTGTAGAATGCATCCATTGCAGTTTTGGGATCCTCATCTTTTTCTATGGCTCTCTGGATTCTGCGGGCAAAAGCAGGGAGTTCTATTACAAGAACTGATTCGCGATAATAATCATTAGCAAATGAATAAGGCTCCAGTTCTGCATAGAGTGCCTCAAGTTTCTCCAGAACCCCTTCGTATTCTGTCCCTGCTGCCCATTCTTTGAATCTCTTTTCATATGCCTTCTTCACCTCTACAGTGTTCATCTTTCTGATACCCTTCATCTCCCCTTGCCATTTTTTCCAGGCGTTGGAAACATTGGCATTTTTTGCAGAATACTGAATTCTTACGGCCTGATCCTTGGACATATATTTTCTCTGTGCATCAAGTCTGTGGGTGCGTAGTTTTATTTTATGTGGATTTGAAATCTCTGCATTGTAGTAAACTGCATCGGAGGTTATATACTCGCGAGTGCTGCCTGGGAAGCCGTATACAAAAGTGAAGTCTCCCTCTTTTACCCCTTTGGCTGAGACCTTGAAGTGTCTTTTTGGGGTGTAAGGTACATTGGACTCTGAGTATGGCGCAGGGTTGTTGTCCTTGTCTGCATAAATTCTGAAAAGAGAGAAGTCTCCTGTATGGCGTGGCCACATCCAGTTGTCGGTGTCACCTCCGAATTTGCCGATGGATGATGGTGGTGCCCCTACAAGACGGACGTCTGTGAATGTTCTGAAAACGAAGATGAAATACTGGTTGCCATAATAGAGGGCCTCCACTTGAGCTCTGAGACCCTTCCCATCTTTGGTGGCCTCTGCGATAAGTGACTTGGAGTTTGCTTTGATTACTGAGTCTCTCTGTGTCTCGGACATGCCATCTTCATATCCGGCTAAAGCCTCTTTGGTAACATCATCCATCCTTACGAGAAAGTCTACTGTCAAGCCAGGATTGGGAAGCTCTTCCTCCATTGTCATGGCCCAGAAACCATCCTTGAGATAATCGTGTTCTACCGAACTGTGTTTCTGGATTTGGCCATAGCCGCAGTGGTGGTTTGTAAGTAGAAGCCCCTGATCTGAGATGAGCTCGCCTGTGCATCCTCTGTTGAACAGGACTACTGCATCTTTGAGAGATGCCTGGTTGATACTGTAGATGTCTTCTGCGCTCAGACGGAATCCCTTGGATTGCATATCGCCGATGCGTTGAGAAATCAGTGCCGGTAGCCACATCCCCTCATCTGCCAACATTGAGACAGAGATGGAGAGAACAATGAAAAATGATAATATACGTTTCATGTCAAATAAATTCTTGATTGTACAAATATATTGAAAAGAGTGGAATATTGCGTATATTTGGAACACTAAAGTAGATATTTATGAATAAGCTAGCACAATATATCATAATTGCTGCGATTACAGCTGTAGTGGGATTTCTGATGTGGTACTTCAGGTCCATTCTAGTGTATATTATTGTATCGGCTGTAATTGCTATGATTGGTAGACCGGTGGTGAGGAAGATTACCGGTCTTCAGATAGGAAAGTTCAGAGTTCCGACTTACATCGCAGCGATAATTACATTGGTCCTTATCCTGGGAATAGCGCTTTCGCTATCATTGCTTATATCTCCATTCATATCAAAAATAAGCGATCTGATTGCAGGGCTGAATACGGAGGAGCTTAGCGGTATGGAGGTATTGAATAAAGTTAATGATTTTATTGTCAGAATGTTCCCGGCACTGACCCCAGAATTCAGAGTGGAAGATATAGTGGCCGACAAACTTAAGGAACTGGTCACTGTCGGAAATGTGTCAGGTGTCCTTTCATCGGTGGTCGGCATTTTGACAGATGCCTTTGTGGCGGTATTTTCAATCTGTTTCATATCGTTCTTTTTTCTGAGCAAGGAGGGGACTTTTACCAATATAATAGTAGCTGTTATGCCGGATAGGTATGAGGAGAGTATCCGCAGGTCATCCAAGTCCATTACAAATCTGCTGTCCCGCTATTTTGTTGGTATCCTTTTTGAGTCACTAGGCGTTGCTACGATAAATTTTCTGGGTCTTTTGTTCATTGCCAAGATGGAGCCATCATTTGCAATTTTATTGGCATGCATATCGGGTATATTGAATGTTGTGCCATATGTGGGACCTCTTATTGGGCATGTCGTGGCTTTCTCTTCCAGCTTTCTGGTATATACTGCGAGCTCATTCAGTGGTCAAATACTCGTTTTTGCTAGTGTTGTTCTGGTAATTTTCCTGTTCACCCAATTGGTGGACAATTATTTGTTCCAGCCTCTGATATATTCGAGCAGCGTTAGGGCCCATCCTCTGGAAATATTTGTTGTAATACTTATGGGGGGGCATATTGGCGGTATGGTGGGTATGCTCATTGCAATACCTTCTTATACTGTAATGAGGGTTGTTGCCGGTGAGTTCCTTCCGAATCTGAAGTTTGTGCAGCAGATAACAAAGGGTATCAATAAATAGATGGCCCATGGCTTATATTACCCTTGAGAGTATCTCTGTCAGGAGGTTGAGCAGGTCTATCGAGTAGTGGAGTATAGTGCCGGTGATTGTGCCGGCAATATCCATGTCAGATGTAATTACCGCTATGGGTGCAATGGTCATGATAACCGATACTACTGGCATGGTGAGTAAATTTGTCAGGAGGGATATTAGGGGAAAGCTGCCGAAATAGAGCAAGGTCAGTGGAGCTGTTGCAAGTTGGCAGGATACCGATAATGTGGCAGTTTGCCATACTTTGCGCAGAATGTGATTGTGGTTGGGCCATATTGGGATTCCCTCCAGATGGGGCTGGATGAGAAGGATCCCCAGCATAGCGCTGTAGGATAACTGAAAGCTGATGCTTGATGGGGAGGAGGGGTCTATTAAGCATATTGTCAGTGCGCTTATTGATAAAGCGTTAAGTCCATGTTTTTCCCTTTCTGCCATTTTTCCGATTTCATAAATGGAGGCCATTAGAACAGCTCTGCATATTGATGGAGTTGCCCCTGAAAAGATGGCATAGAACACGAGAAATAATATGGTGGCAATGCCTCTGAAAATTTGCGAGGGGCCAATCTTAGGTATCCACCCAAAAATCCATGACAATCCACCATATATAAACCCGACATGGAGCCCTGAAAGGGCGAGCAGGTGCATTGCCCCGCTGAGGCGGTAGGAAAGTTTGAGACTTTGGGGCAGATTGCCTTTTTCTCCCATGGTCATCGCCTCCAAAATGGCATTTGCGGCACTCTCTTCAGGTGGAATTACCATTGCAAGTTTTTGGGAAAACATGGTGCGGGCTTTCAGTATCAAATCGGAGTGGGATACCTCCTTTAAGAATCCGAATTCTCCTAGAAGCAGAGTCTCCCCATAGTTTGCGATGCCCATTAGCATGAATATGGGGATGAATATTGCCAGTTGCTGCTTGTTAGAGGTTAAGAATTTGATAATCAGGAATATGATGCCTATAATTGCTAATGAACAGCAGATCGCTTGAATATCTCCTGGAAATTTATGGAGTAATCCTTGCGCGATAAGGTTTCCCCCGATGAAAATTAAAGTCAGACAGAACAGATATTTCTCTCGCCACATACCCTTCAAAATTTTGGTGCAAGGTAGCAAATCTTTGGCAGATTTTGATTACATTTGCTACAATATACTTTTTAATGAGAAAACTATGATAGTACTTGTTTTGAATTGCGGTAGCTCATCACTCAAATATCAGGTTCTTGATATGAAGGATGACAATACCAATGTGTTGTTAGCCAAAGGTCTAGTGGAGAGAATTGGCTTGCCTGAAGGTGATATTACCCACAAACCGGGCAGTGAAAAACTTGAGATCCATAAACCTATCCCTACCCATACTGAGGGTATCAAATCTGTCCTTGACCTCCTCGTGGACGAGAAATGGGGTGTAGTCAAATCACTTGACCAGATCGATGCAGTGGGACATAGGGTAGCCCACGGTGGTGAGACTTTCCCTGTATCGTGTAAGATCGATGCAAAAGTTATAGAAGGAATTGAGAAACTTTGCGCGTTGGCTCCACTTCACAACCCTGCAAACCTTCTTGGCATTCGTGCAGTAGAGACATTGATGCCTTCTACTCCACAGGTGGCAGTGTTTGATACTTCATTCCACCAGACAATGCCCGATTATGCTTATATGTACGCAATTCCATACGAGTATTACGAAAAATATGGTGCGCGCCGCTATGGCTTCCACGGTACCAGCCATAAATTTGTGGCAGAGAAGGGTTGCAAGCTGGCCGGCCTTGATATGAACAATTCAAAAGTAGTGACCTGCCACCTTGGAAACGGTGGCTCGGTAACAGCTGTCCTTAACGGAAAATCTGTAGATACATCTATGGGTTTCACCCCTGTGGAAGGTGTGGTGATGGGTACCCGTTGCGGCAACATCGATGCAGGTCTTGTAACTTTCCTTCAGGAGAAAGAGGGGCTTGATGCAAATGGTGTAAATGCAGTTCTGAACAAGAAGAGCGGCTTCCTGGGTGTTTCAGGTGTCTCATCTGACGGCAGGGATATCAACAACGCTGCAGACAATGGCAATTACAGGGCAGCCCTTTCACAGAAGATGTTTGCCCACAGCGTCAAGAAATATATCGGTGCCTACAGTGCAGTGATGGGCGGTCTTGATATGATTATCTTTACAGGTGGTATAGGTGAAAATGACAGCGAAGCACGCGAGAGGATTTGCGAGAATCTTGAGTATCTTGGGATTGATTTCAATAAAGAGCTCAATGCAAAAGTCCGTGGAGAGGATGTTATCCTTACAAATCCAGGATCAAAGGTACTTGTTGCCACTATCGCCACCAACGAGGAGCTTGTTATCGCTACCGACACAATGAATCTAGTAAAATAAACAATTAAAATATCTTAAAGTTATGATTACCAATTTTGAACAAATTTTCGAACAACTCCGTTCCAAAGCAAAAAAACGTCTTGTAGCTGCGTGGGCAGTGGACGATCACACTGTATCAGCTGCTTATCAGGCTGTTAAACTTGGTATCGTAGATGCTACCCTTGTAGGTGATGCAGATATGATTGCTAAAGTTTGTGAAGAGGAGAAACTTGATATGTCAGTATTCCAGGTTGTGGATGTTAAAGAGGAGCTTAAAGCTATCTCTACAGCTGTGGATATGATCAACAACAAAGAGGGTGATATCCTTATGAAAGGTCTTTGCTCTACAGACAAATATATGAGAGCTATCCTTAAGAAAGAGGGTGGTCTTCTTCCTCCAAAAGCTGTCCTTTCACACGTGGCAGTTCTTGAGAGCCCTCACTATCATAAGCTTATGATCATCAGTGATATGGCTGTAATCCCTGCACCAGATTTGAAACAGAAAGAGGCTATTACCAAATATGTGGTAAGCACTGCAAAAGCTCTTCAAATCGAGAAACCAAAAGTGGCTTTCATCGCTGCTACAGAGCAGATGCTTCCAGGTATGCAGGCTTGTGTAGATGCAGCTATCCTTGCTAAAATGGTGGACAGAGGCCAAATCCCTGGTTGCGTAGCTGACGGTCCATTGGCTCTTGACGTAGCTGTTTCTAAAGAGGCTGTTGCTATCAAGAAACTTAAGAGTGAGGTTGCAGGTGATGCAGACTGCTTCGTATTCCCTAACATCGAATCTGCAAACGTATTCTATAAAGTGAATTCACAAATGTGTCAGGGTGTAAAACAGTCAGCTATGGTAGCTGGTGCTAAGGCTCCTTGCGTGCTTTCAAGCCGTGCAGACAGCATCGAGACCAAGTTGAACTCTATCGCACTTGCAGCACTAACAGCAAAATAATCGGACTATGAGTTACATTTTAGCAATCAATCCCGGTTCTACCTCTACCAAGATCTCTATCTTTGAAGGTAAAAAAGAGATTTTTACTAAGACCTTAAGACACTCTAACGAGGAGTTGGCACC
>JAZRHK010000160.1:0-6638 GCA_045644725.1 Candidatus Coprenecus sp.
CCTTTCCCCGATTTTTCCACCCCTGCAAATGCTCCCCGCAAGGTCTCAATAAGTTTTTCATTGTCCCAGGGCTTTACTATGAAATCAAAAGCTCCCCGTTTCATCCCCTCCACAGCGAGCTGAATGTCTGCATATGCGGTGAAGAGGACAACCTGGGTTTCAGGGCTCCTCTTTTTTATCTCGCTCAGCCAGAAGAGACCCTCGTTGCCTGTATTGATGTCGGTGTGGAAGTTCATATCCAGCAGCACTACATCGGGTCTGAACTCCACCAATTTGCTCATAAGCTCATTGGGCGATGCTATCAGCTCCACCTGCTGGAAATGGATCGGGAGAAGCATCTTCAATGCTGCCCTTATGCCGCTGTTGTCATCTACAACCAGTATTTTTGCCTTGCTTTTTGCCATAACTATTTCGGGTACACTGATAAATGTAAAAGCCAAATTCAACGCAAAAGTATTTAAAATCTATACACTTTCAGGTAGAATTTGGCAAAACTATCTAGAACCTATATGAATTCATCTCCTTCTCTGACATAGTATCATGTATTATGTCTAATGCAAAATTAACAAAATTTATTCCTTTTCCGAACATATACCTTTCATTCACTTCTCAGTGAGTCTACGGGGTTTTCGGTGGCGGCGCGAAGAGAGGTGAATGTCACTACTGCTGCTACTATGAGGGCGACCATCGCTCCTGAGGCTGCAAATATCCACCAGTAAATAGGAGAACTGTGTGCAAATGTACTATAGTAGAAGTCAGTTATGAAATATGTAATTGGAACTGAAACAGCAAAACATACTCCCAGTATCTTCATGAATTTGATGTTGAACATTTTCAGAATCTCTGCGACAGATGCTCCGTGCACCCTCCTTACACCTATCTCTTTGCGGCGGTACTGGGTCTCGAATACTACCAGCCCGAATACACCCATAAGGGATATTATTATGGCAATCAGGGTGAATAGAGCCACCATAGTGGTGAGCTGTTTCTCCTTATGGTATTGCCTTCCGAGCTCCTCGTCGAAGAACTGTAGCCTGAAATTGCTCAGATTTGCCCCCGGATTGAATTTGGAAATTGTCGAGTTTACAGCTTCCTGCACATCCTGGTAAGGGGCCCCTGGAGCGCTCCTGATGTAGAGGTGAGAGAGATCCCACCATGGATTCTTTCCGAAGATGTAGAAAGCAAACGGGTTCAGTTCATATTGCAGTGGACGGAACTGGAAATCTTCACAGAAACCGGCAATCTCAGTCTCAGCACTATGACCATTGACCTTATCTTCCAAAGTGAAGCCATACTTCTCTTTGGCTATCTTGTTGAAAATGAAAACACCATGCTCACTCTTCTCGTCAGAAGGGGTGAAGTCGCGCCCTTCCACAACATCGATCCCCATGAATTTAAGGAAGTTCCAGGATACAGGGTAAGCGTCTATATTGATCTGTTCCCCTTTGAAGGTCCTTCCCCAACCCATGCGGCTGCTGCTTACGTGAGGTCCTGCAGCCCAAGCTACATCCGCTATATTGGGATCTTTGGGGAGTTCATCGGTAAATGCATCCCTGTCTGCAGTCGCAACACCTACATTGGCAGTCAGGAGATACTCCTTGTCAAATCCCATATCATAATTCATCATGTAGCTGTGCTGCATTTTGATGAACATGGCGCATATGACAAATGATATGGATATTATGAACTGGAGAGATATGAGGGTGTATCTGAGACTCTTCCCTTTGGCGGTAGCGCCGAAGGACCCTTTGATGGCAAAGGCAGGGGAGAAAGAGGTTATATAGAGGGCAGGGTAGAGACTTGAAGCAATGGTCATCAAAAGTGCTGCCGCAATGGTTATGCATATCACAGGAATATTGTGGCCAAAATCCAATGTGCAGGTAATCAGATTTGCATAGGTGGAGCCTTTGAATAATACCACTACTGCCACAGCTGCGCACAATGCCACAGCGACCAGAATACCCGATTCAAGTATAAGACTCCCCACGAGGGCACCTCTACTGCTACCAAGAATCTTTCTGGTATTGAGTCCCCTGATCCTCATTGGGATCTGTGCGAAGAAGAAGTTTACGAAGTTGATGAGGGTGATGACTACAATAAGGATGGCTACCGCCAATAGGGTAATGGTAGTGGTCCTGTTGCCGCTGCGTCCTGCAGGAGCATCTATCAACTTATTGTAATACATATCTTTCACGGGGAGAAGTGTAACTGTAGCACGGTCAATCTGCTTGTCAATCTCACTTTGGTCTATGCTGTTCCTTACAGACTCCGGAGCGGAGGCGATACGCTCACCCCAAATCCCCTCTACCACTTTTCTTGCATGGGTTTCAAATGCCCCTTTGCTGTCAGGGCTGTCAAGCTTGACGAAATGGTGGTAGCTCCACTCGCTGAAATTGTCAATGCTCTGGTTTTCCAGATAACAACAGTAAAGGATGTGGATATTGTTGAGGTCCGAGTTCATAGGCATGTCTTCGTACACCGCCACGACAGTCATCGGCTCTTTTCCTTTCCCTACGTAGATGGCATCACCGACACCCACCTGCATCAGATTGGAAGCGGTCTCGCTTATTGCCACAGTCTCCTCTTTATCCATTCCGTCAAATGTTCCGGCAATAGGGGTAAAACCAAAGACATCCAATGCACCACGGGTAAGCTGGGAGGTGCCGATCCGGTATGTATGGGCCTCTTCACCATCACCTACACGGGTATAGTTCTTGCCGTCACCACCAATATAGGCGACACCCCAACTCTCTACCATAGATGCCTGCTCCATAATGGCGACCTGGAGAGGACGGTTCAGGTTCACCTGATACTCCCCCTCTGAAAACCAGCTTGGAGTCGCCATTATATAAAGGCGCTCGACATCCTTCAGCTTCCGGTTGTATCCAAGATCGTAGTGTACCTGTACCAGGAGGATGTAGAGTGCAGCGAACGCCACAGTCATTCCAAGCAAGTTCAGGAACCCCGACCCCTTAAATATCTTCAAAATGCTTTTCATTTTTCTTCTTATTTGTCCCGCGACAGCTTTTGGCTTATTTTTGTCGCGGGGATAGTTTTTTTTGAGTCCCGCGACAACTTTTTGTCATTTTCTGTCGCGGAGTCAGATGTTAAAGTTCGTTTTTTACGTCACCGACTATCTGACCGTCGAACAGATTGATTACCCTTTGGGCTACAGCGGCATCTTTCTGCGAGTGGGTTACCATCACGATGGTAGTCCCCTCTTTGTTCAGTTCAGAAAGGAGATCCATTACCTCCTTGCCATTTTTTGAATCGAGGTTACCTGTGGGCTCGTCGGCCAGGATAAGCTTCGGGTTAGATACGACTGCACGGGCTATAGCCACCCTCTGCTGCTGACCACCGGAGAGCTGTTGTGGAAAGTGTTTCGCCCTATGGGAGATCCCCATCCTTTTCAGAATCTCTGTCACTTTCTGCTTCCGCTCGCTGGCTGAGATGTTGAGGTATCTTAGTGGGAGTTCCACATTCTCATACACATTGAGTTCGTCGATAAGATTGAAACTCTGGAATACGAAACCAATGTTCCCTTTGCGGAATTTGGTCCTCTCTTTCTCCTTGAGGCCACCCACTTCGCTGTCAAGAAGTCTGTAACTTCCCCCTGTGGGGTTGTCAAGCAGTCCCAGAATATTCAAAAGGGTCGATTTGCCACATCCCGACGGGCCCATAATGGCTACAAATTCACCATCGTTGATTTCAAACGACACACCATTCAAAGCGGTGGTTTCAATCTCCTCTGTACGGAAAACTTTACTAAGATCTTTAACTGTAATCATAACTTTATAATTTTTAATTGTTTATTTACTCGTTTTTAAGTGAATCCACCGGATTCGAATTTGATATCTTCAGGCTGCCAGCTATCACTACGGCCATTATTATTGTCAGGACTATTATATCCCCTATCACATAACTCAAAATGCCTATCTCTGCCTTCTGCTGGAACATCTCCAGGGCGGCATTTCCTACCAGGAAGGCCAGGATGTCTCCGATAATCAGAGCTACTGCCATAAGTATCATAATATCTGCGACAAAGAGTTTTACGATCTCTGCCGGTACAGCTCCATTGATTTTACGGATAGCCACCTCGGCACTCCTTCTGTGAGTCTCATCCCTGATATATCCTATCAGACCCATAAGTGAGATAATGAGTGAGAAGAGACCTCCCAAAAGTATGGCGTTCTTTATTTTTCTGATGTCTGCAAAAAACATCCTTACTCCCTCTTCGTATGCAGCCACTTCAAAGGTCCTCTCAGGAACTGCCTCTTCTACAGCCTTTTGAATCTGTGATATATTTTCTGCTGTAATTTTGTCCACCTTGATCAGGACAAATCTCAGATAGAAGTAAATCTGAGCATCGTAGGGGAGTTCCGCTCCGAAACGGACACTCGGACGCTCATCCACATATACTGCCCCTATTTTGTAATCTTCATACACACCGCATATGGTAAAAATGTCGGTTTTCTTCCTGCTGTGCTGAGTGAAGACCACCCCCTTGCCTATAGCGCCATCTGACCAGTCAGCGAACTCCTGCATCCTCTCCACAAATTTTCTGCTTACAGCCACCTCGTTGGCACTTCTGGCCTCTCTACCCTCTATAAACTTGATACCCAGTACATCAGCAGCCCCTTCAGTAGAATAATATTGGTCTGCGATGTTGAAAAGTTCCCTTTCGTCATCCGGTAGATAGACATTGTTTCCGGATGAGCCTGTTATCGGAACTTCAGATGTGATGGCAGACCCTACTACGAAGGGGAGCTGCTCCACCTTATCCTTAATTTTGAAATACTCCTCAGTGTCGGCTCCCGGCATATCCACTGCAATGAGGGTGTCGTATTCGTAGCCGAGATCATCATTGAGCATCATATTGTATTGCTTTCCGAATATAAAAAGGACGCAAATCAGGAATATAGAGAAAGTGAACTGGATACCGAGGAATACAAGTTTCCATCTCCTCTTGGACTCCCTGTAGTTTCTGAAAGCTGTAGAAACGGGTACTTTCATAAAAATGTTGGCAGGTACGAGGCCGGAGATGAGGAGCACCACGATGGATACTGCAGCAGCTACCGCAATGGTCTGCCACGAGAAGAGGGATCCGAGGGGTGCACCCAGAAGGTTCTCTATCGGCTCTGCAAATCCCAATATTATTGCACTTGCCAATACCAGGGCAATGGAAAAGTGGAGCGCTGCCTCTTTAAAAAGGAGCTTCGCAATATCTCCACCCTCTGCACCATAGCATTTGCGGACACCCACCTCCTTGGCCCTTTGTACGACCGATGATATAGAGTTAAGGACATAATTCACCACAGCTGCAGAGATAAGGAGCAGAGCCACTATTGAGAGCATAAGGATCATGTTTCTGTTTGTAGGGTCTGATACATGCTGTCTGTCGGTCTTCTCCAGGTAGTACCAGAGTTTCAGGCCGGATTTCTCCAGCTCCTCCATAGGCTGGTTCTTTAACTGCATCTGATGGATGGCTTCTGTCAGCGATTCGGGATCCACCCCTTCCTGCAGTTTTACGTACCCCAAATACCTGTCGTTGCCAAGCCAGTTCTCTGTGCTGCTTTTAGAGTATGTAGGCATAGCGAGGAGGATATCAATTCCACGGAATGTGCTGTTGGTTGGGAAATCCTCAAATACCCCCTCCACTGTGAATACAGCCTTGGGCAATGATTCGTTGTACAGAGTCTGTCCTACAGCCTTCTCTATACCGCCGAGTTTTTCTGCAAGGGTACGTGATACCATCATCTTACCCCACTGCGAAAGGACCTGTTTTGGATCTCCGGCATACACCTGAACATCGAAAATATCGAAGAAACTGGTGTCAGCCACTACCAATTCTGCTTCCAGTTTGTTTTTATCCTGAGTATAGTAGCTGTTGTTTTCAAATACAGGGGTAATCCTTGTAGCAGTCTCTACACCAGGGATAAACTCTTTGAATCCCGGAGCCACAGCGCCACTTACCCTATCACCGCTCAGATTCTCTTCCCCATGTCTTACTGCTCCGGTCATTATCGAATATACCCTCTCTTTATCAGAGTAGAAATTGTCATATGACAATTCAAAGCACACCTTCGCAATAAGGACTACACCTATGGCCAAGCCAAGGGACAATGAACAGATCTTTACAATATTTCTTTTAAGTTTCATACGTTTTCTGTTTACACTTTTACATCTGTGCCAAAAAGGAACAATGGGTGTGCCAATGTGTGTAACAGCTTGAATATGTATGAATTGTATGAAATGTGGCAAAAAATAAGTGTAAAGAAACTTTACAGGTATGGCAAGATTCTTTACACTGGTAGAGGAAACCGAGGTTCAAGAGTGGTCAGATCTTCGCTGCAATTCGGAGGCCACATCACACCCCTCTGGAATGTTCTCTGGAGTAGTTGATGTGGCTACTGCAGGCTATTTGTGGGTAGAAGCCACAGTAACCATCCGTAAAGGCTGTTCTGGATGGTATCACTGTGGCTTCTGAATTGCAGCACATCATACGGGCTTTTTCCGCCCTGCCTGATTATCGGCGGAGTAGTATTTTAGGCTTCGGAGGATTAGATTCTGCAGACCGTGGCCGCCCATGGCCACGTGAATGGGTATTCTAAGACATTTCCAAGAGATTTATTAACTTT
>JAZRHK010000161.1:0-1299 GCA_045644725.1 Candidatus Coprenecus sp.
ATCAAGGCCATCATGGCAACCACTACCGGGGGACTCTGGAAACACATGAATTATTGCATCTGTGTCTCCAGGCGAAACGGAAAAGGCGAGATCCTCGCAGCCAGGGAAATGGACGGACTGATAAACCTGGGAGAAAAGATCTGTCACACAGCCCACAGGTCCACTACCTCACATGATGCTTTTAACAGGCTTTTTACTTTGCTGAAAAAGGCGGGATATACAGAGCATAACCGCAAAAAGGCGGATATGCCCGCCAAGTCCTTTTATGCGAGCAAACAGTTTGGCCTTGAACATATCGAAGTGGTCGGAGGCGGGATCATAGATTTCAGGACCCGAACAGAGTCCGGTGGACTTGGAGAAGGTTTTGACCTTTTAGTGGTGGATGAGGCTCAGGAGTACACCCAAAAGCAGGAGTCAGCCCTGCAGTATACTGTATCGGCATCACCTAACCCTCAGATCATCATGGTAGGGACACCTCCCACAGTAACATCCAACGGAGATGTATTCCCTCGGATCAGAGGCAAGGTCCTTGATGGCAAAGCGTATGAGACAGGTTGGGCAGAATGGTCTATAGAAGAGATGCCGGATGAGACGCAGATCTCTGACACAAAGGTATGGAAAAGATACAACCCATCCTATGGTCACACTCTCAATGAGCGCAAGATCAGAAATGAGATGTCCGGCGACACTCTGGACTTTTGCATCCAGAGGCTTGGCTTTTGGGTAACATATAACCAGAAATCAGAGATATCTGAGGCTGACTGGGACGGGCTAAAGATCGAGCAGGTCCCGCAGCTTAAGGATCAGAGATTTATAGGTGTCAAATATGGCAGGGACGGGGTCAATGTGGCGGTCTCCATTGCGGCAAGAACGCAGGACGGCAAGATCTTTGTCGAGACGATCGACTGCGCATCAGTGAGAGCCGGAAACGGATGGATATTTGAATATCTCCACAATCCAAAACTGGACAAGGTGGCGATAGACGGAGCATCAGGCCAGAGCCTCCTGGTGGATCAGATCAGGGAGTACAAGATAAAGACCACAGTGGTCTGTCCTAAAGTATCCGAGATCATCCAGGCAAATGCCATGTTTGAACAGGCTTTATTTCAAAAGGATATCTGCCACATGGGGCAGGAGTCACTCAGATCAGTCGTCACAAACTGCGAAAAGAGACTCATAGGATCACAGGGTGGCTTTGGATACAAGTCCCTGATCGAGACCAATGACATTGCGATCATGGACAGCATGATCCTCGCATACTGGTTATGTGCTACAACCAAAGAAAAGAAGAAAAGACAG
>JAZRHK010000162.1:0-1044 GCA_045644725.1 Candidatus Coprenecus sp.
GGGCACTGCGCTGAGCCTCAATGACGTCAGATGTGGCCCGTAAGCGGGGGCCACATCTGCCAGAGGCTCAGGTCCGTGGGGTAAAAAGTCGCCCACACCATGCCCTCTGTCCCAACCTCTCCCCAGCTCCAAGTTCCAGACCTCCCCTCTTCCCTGCCTACCCGGCTGACTCTCGACATATTATCGTTACTATTTAAATTTTCATTGCTGTACAATACAAAACTTTCTTCATTGTCTCATAAAATATTACTTTATCACCACATTTTATAGTTTATCAGCTTTCCTCTGGAAAAACAACCCCATACATGATATAATGTGCATACAGGGCATCATTCAGCCCTATACGCAACATAACTTATACATTACTCACCATATTATCATTTATTTCAGAACTTACGATGTAGGTCATTGCCATACAGAAGAGTAGGGGGAGGAGAAAGGGCTGGGTGGATTGGGTGGGATAAGGCGGAGGTTGTATGTCGGGGCGACTTTTTAGCCTACGGAGCTGAGACTCTGGCAGATGTGGCCCCCGCTTACGGGCCACATCTGACGTCATTGAGGCTCAGCGCAGTGCCCAGGCTAACAGCGCCCCGACATACAACCTCCGCCTTATCCCACCCAATCCTCCCAGCCCTTGCCCCTCCCCCTACTCTCACTCTATGCCCCACGTCGCCTCCCTTCTGAAAGAAAGGACTAACTATGAACAAAACAGCTTTGATCACAGGGGCCTCTCGTGGTATTGGTCGTGCCACTGCCCGTTTGTTTGCTCAGGCAGGTTATGATTTGATATTAACCTGTGTTAATAATATTGTATCCTTGCAACAATTTGCCCGGGAGCTGGAGCATGGTTATGGTATCCGTTGTCTGGCTGTAAAAGCCGATATGGGTGACTTTATGGATGTTACCAGAGTCTTTGGCTATATTACTGATCTGGATGTGGTAGTGAACAATGCCGGGATTGCTTACATCGGTCTTTTGTCTGATATGAGTACAGAAGATTGGAAACGGGTGATGCACACCAATCTGGATGCCTGTTTTTATACC
>JAZRHK010000163.1:0-25682 GCA_045644725.1 Candidatus Coprenecus sp.
TAGCTAATGTCACGCGAGCCAATCCTGTTCCATCGAAACTTTAATTATAATGAGATGCCTCATCACAATACTATGGAGTATTAGTCCGAATTTCTCCGGGTTATCCTCCTGAACAGGGCATGTTGCTCACGCGTTACGCACCCTTGCGCCGGTCGCAATCAATTTGTATTGCTACAAACCATGCTGCCCCTCGACTTGCATGTGTTAAGCCTGCCGCTAGCGTTCATCCTGAGCCAGGATCAAACTCTTCATTGTATATTTTTATTTATAAATTTCTAGCTTGTCCTGACCGGTTAAAGAATTAACGAGATTATAAATCTCTTACCTTTACACTCGTACAATGCTATCAATGAACTTTCTGTTTTGACCATTTCATTTCCGAAACGGGCTGCAAATATACGGACATTTTTTAACCTACCAAATTTATTTTAACTTTTTTTGCATTTTTTTTGAAAAAATTTTCACCTCCTCCCCCAGACACAATCCCCAAAATTCCATTAAGTCACTATATATCAGCAAAATAAAAGGAGGCAAGGAAAAATCCCCGCCTCCTGAAAAAATTTTATCAAATTTTCGATTATTCTACGAAAGCCACGATTTGGTTCTTCTCCACTTTGTCATTTTGTTTAACATCTACGTAAACAATCTTACCAGTTTTAGGAGCTTTTACCTCTTCAAGACCATAGTAAGTCTGAACATAGCAGATAGGTTTACCCTCTTCCACTTTGTCACCGATAGCTGGAGCTGTGCTCTCTGCCACCACGTCGTATTGCCATACGATGTTACCTTTGGCAGTAACTTGTACAGGCATTGCGTTCGGATATTGTGCAGCGACAGCAGCAACATCAAATTTAGGCATTTCAACCACTGGACGGGTAACAATGATAGGTGCACCGGCTTTAGCTTTGGCAGCCTCAAGATCTTTCTCGAAACGCTCTTTGGCAATACCGCTCTTGTAGTCACGATATTGTCTTTCGTGCATTGCCAACTCGAATAGCTCTTCGTCATCCTGACCGCGGTCCCAACCTTCGTCTTTCATCATTTGTTCAAACTTAGGAAGCTCGTTAGGGAATGCATCCTGTGGATTGCCTGTGTAGAACTCAAGACCTTTCTCTTTAACGATCTCGATGATCTCAGGAGCCAAAGGACCAGGAAGTGTACCGGTCTTACCAAGAATCATGTTCATGGTATCTTTGTCGATAGTCTTCCAGCGAGGCTCGCCTTTAAGAGTATGCATCAAGTTCATAAGTGCAGTATTCTTCACATACTGGCTGAAAGGAGTTACTAGTGGTGGATAACCAAGACGAGGCCATACATACTCTACCTCCTGGAACAACATCACTGCAAGTTCATTAAGAGTTACCTCTTTCTTGCCTTGATTTCTTAGAGACATATTGATAGCGCCATGGAAGCCTTTAAGGTCAGCCATCATAGAACCCATCATACCACCAGGAAGACCACAACCTACAAGAAGTGAAGAGCAATGGTAGTTGGTTGGCTCAATGAAGTATCCAAGATAGTCATCAATGAAGGTCTGGGTCAAACGACGTGCCTCCATGTATGCATCCATATTGATATCTTTAACTTTGAAACCAGCATCTTTAAGCATAGCCTGGATGGTGATTACATCCGGATGGATTTTACCCCAAGAAAGTGGCTCCATTGCTACGTCAATATACTCAGCACCAGCGCGAGCTACCTCAAGCATCGAAGCTACAGAGAAGCCAGGACCAGAGTGGCCGTGGTATTGAACTACGATATGAGGATATTTTTTCTTGATCTCAGCTGTAAGTCTACCCAAGAATGCAGGACGACCGATACCAGCCATATCTTTAAGACAGATCTCATCACAACCATACTCTACCACTTTGTCAACAACACCCATATAATACTCTACAGTGTGAACAGGTGAATAGGTGATACTCAAAGCTACCTGAGAGATCATACCACCTTTTTTAGCACCGATAACTGAACCTTTAAGGTTACGGTGGTCGTTGAGACCGCAGAATGAACGTGCGATGTTGGTACCTTGTTTTGCTTTAACTTTGTACATCAACTCACGAACATCCTCTGGCACAGGATTCATTCTCAATGCATTCAAACCTCTTTCAAGCATGTGTGTCTGAATACCCACTTTGTTAAATGGAGCAGTCCACTCACGTACTGCTTTGTTAGGGTTCTCACCAAACAACAAGTTAACTTGCTCAAAAGCACCACCATTGGTCTCAACGCGATCGAAGCAGCCCATATCGATGATAACAGGAGCAATTTGTTTAAGCTGAGCTACCTTAGGTACATATTTACCTGAAGATTGCCACATATCTCTGTACAAGAGAGAAAATTTAATTTCCTTTGCCATGATAATTTTTTATAGTTTATGTGTGTAATTATGCGTTTATATAGTCCACAAATATAACAAAATTATTTAGTTATAACAAATTCGGCATCTTTTTGGTCCAAATTCACCAAAATAACCATTTCTCCTACATTAGTATTGAAAATATACCTCACACATTTATTTGTCATAGTGTATGTAGCAATCATTTTTGACCTGAGGGCTTGATAATCCTTAGTGGTTATGCATTGCTCTCCTCCATAAAAACCTCCATTTACCAACGCCCATACAAGCTTCGACATATCGTCCAGAGTAGTGGTGAAATACCCCTTCTCAAATCTAGAGTCACCCATACCGAGTGCAGCCCCTATCTTATCCATCTTTGATCTGGATAACAGCACGTCATTTACTCTGAACAGAGCATTATACCTTAACTCACTGCCATCAGCCGCAGCAATCGATTCACCCATAATCTTTCCACCTCTCATTCTGTACTGACTGTCAGGAGAATTGCTCACCACCTCGAATCTCACTGGTGTTTCCCATTTTTCCGAGAACCCGCACTCGTATAGTTCTGTAGCTACAGGGAGAACACCTTTGGCTGCAATACCACCAAAAATAAGCTGCGCAGCTGCCGCATTATTGATCTCTGTATTGTCATAAGCCACAATAAAAGCTTTGAAATTGGCATGTGCAGGGAGTCTGTTCAGTGCATATGGGGAACCAAAATAAACCCCTATAAGCTCCTGCTCCTCTGACCATTTTGAAATATATTCTGCGCACAATGTATCAATACCGAAATTCATATGGGGACGGTGGTTTATCACGTGTACACCCAGAATGACTTCATCATAATCACTGAGCCTTTTTCTCATTGCAGCAAGCTCTTCAACCGATGCCCCTTTATCTAGATAGTATGTATCAACGGGTGCATACCTCTTTGCCATTGCACCGAATGCACGGGCATTTTTATTTGCTTTATATCCAAGATATGCGATTCTTTTACCGGCAAGACCTTTGATTGGAAGCGCACTGTCTTCATTTCTCACCACTGTCAATGAGTTTTTGCAAAGCTGCTCAATTAGGGCAACATGCTCAATATTGCGCGCTTGCGCATCAAGTCCCAATGTGTCTACAATAGGGGTAAAACCATCATCAAACATGCCACTCTCGACCTTAAGCTTAAGCATCTTGCGCACCTTGGCATCAAGCTCCTGTTCTGAACCCTCTCCACTGCGGATATATTCCTCAATCATCGAAATTGAACCATGCACATCACCTGGCATCAACAGAATATCCACACCGGCTTTGTAAGCTGCAAGGGTAACCTCCCTAGGCTCCATCAACTCCGAAACACCTTTCATCCCCAAAGCATCTGTGATAATTATACCATCATAGCCCATCTTCTCCCTGAGCAATCCGGTAACTATAGGTTTGGATATCGAAGCAGGAGTTCCTGTAGAATCGAGGGCAGGAATGCTCAAATGCCCCACCATCACCATACATACGCCTTGGGCAATAAGCTCCCTAAATGGGTGCAATTCCAAGTCCTCAAGCCTTTCCCTATCAAAAGTAAGGATAGGAAGGCCGTGATGCGAATCCACATTGGTATCACCGTGACCAGGGAAATGCTTTGCTGATGTATAGATACCTACATCCTGCATACCTTTCATGTACGCAGCTCCGAACTTGGCCACCTTTACTTTATTGGCACCAAACGAACGTGTATTGATCACAGGGTTGTCAGGATTGTTGTTGATATCCACTGTAGGTGCAAAATTCACATATATATTAAGATCCTTGGCCTCCTCACCAATATAACGGCCCATCTGATAAATCAGTTCGTCAGATGTCAATGCTCCCAACTGCATCTGGTAAGGATACTCCGGATACTCATTATACCTCATGGAAACGCCCCACTCACCATCAATAGAGACAACCATAGGCAACTTTGACTTCGACTGCAACTCATTTACCCTTGCAATCGACTTGGTCAAATCATCATCCATTACAATCAGTCCACCTATATGCTCATACTCCACCAGCGAATCCTGAAGGAACTTTGTAGCGGGACTATTCTGTGAATTCATCGAGATAATGATGATCTGAGCAATTTTTTCCCTTAGGGTCAAAGAGTCCAAGATAGACTCAACTTTTTCATTAATGACCTCATTTTCAGTGCCTTTAGCACTAAGATTAGCTACACCTACCATAGCCATAACTAACACAAAAAATATTTTTTTCTTCATAATGGGTGCAAATTTAGAAAATTGTTATATCTTTGCAGTCCCTTTAGGGAAATAAATTACATGGTGGATGTAGCTCAGTTGGTTAGAGCACTAGTTTGTGGCACTAGGGGTCGTGGGTTCGAATCCCATCTTCCACCCAAAGCCGATGCAAATGCATCGGCTTTTTTTGTGGAAGATGGGATTCGATGAGCAGCTCGAGCACGCAGTGCCGGGCATTTTTTGTATACACCCGAACCGAGCTCGCTCGGGTGAGGAGTTATACAAAATGCCTGAAATGCCGGAGGCCCAATCCCATCTTCGCATAATTCGGATAATTTTTCTTAATTTATTTGTTTCCTAAAGAAATTTGTATATCTTTGCAATAAATGAAAATAAAAACAGAGAAAAATATGAATAACACAGGAACAAACTTCGCAGGACTTGAACTTAAATCACCCATCATCGTAGGGAGCTGCAGCCATACTGCATCAATAGACAAAATTGTGGAATTCGAGAAAGCAGGTGCAGGAGCTGTGGTACTTAAGTCCCTATTCGAGGAGAGCATCACCAAAGAGGTGGCATCACACGGCAGCACACTGGAGGAGCACCCTGAGGCATACGATTATATCAGCAGCTATCTCTCTGACAAAGTGGTTTCAGATTATCTGAATCTTATCCGTGAGGCAAAAGCCAAGACCAATATCCCTATAATAGCATCCATCGCCTGCCATACTGACGGCAAATGGGAAGAGTTCGCATCTCAAATAGAGGCTGCAGGGGCAGACGCTCTTGAGCTTAACGTAATGAGTCTTTGCACCAGGAAAAGCTATACTTACGGCGATTTTGAGAAAATGCACGAGGCAATCGTGGCAAATGTGGCAAGCAAGATAAATATCCCTATAATAGTCAAATTGGGTGCGAACATATCAAACCCTGTAGCACTTGCAGATTCACTCTACGCAAGAGGGGCAAAAGGGGTGGTACTCTTCAACAGGTTCTATCCCACCGACATCGATATCGACAAGATGTCATTCACAATGTCCAGCCCATTTACCACATCTTCTGACCTTCCACAGTCAATCAGATGGTCAGGAATCATCACTGCATCAGTACCTCAACTCCCTGTTGCTGTATCGGGTGGTGTGGACAGCTACAAAGGCATTGTAAAATCTATCCTCAGCGGAGCATCTGCTGTGGAAGTGGCAAGTGCCATTATGAAAAATGGAGCGGGATGGATTACCCAGGCCAACGAGGCTCTAGCCACTTGGCAAAAAGAGAAAGGATACGGAACAATAAATGAATATAAAGGTAAAATGAACGCTGCAGATCCCGAAAATGCGGATCGCCTGATGAGGACACAGTTCCTGAAATACTTCAGCGAGATACACTAAGGGTTATAGAGCTTCAATTATGTGGACACTTTCATTATACAATGGAAGTGTCTCTTTTTTCACATTCTTGAAAGTGAATGTTCTGTTTTCCTCTTTAGCTACATCTTTCGTAATGCTGCCCCCCGCAAGATCAGCACCATTCTCATCTTTGACAGCATAGGTCCACGACCACGGGGTCTCAGTAACAGTCCACGTACCGTATGTGACAGCAACTTTCTTGGTAATTGGCTCACTTGAATCGTTACCTGTCATTATTACTCTGAATTTCTGGTTATTGGTGTTTTCAAATGTGAATATTGCACTCTCATTTGCAGCCAAGCCCTCCTTTACCAGTTCTATATAGATAACCTCATATCCGAGGGCAAAACATATATACCCTGTCCTCCTGGGATCCTCTTCTCCAATACCACCCACCAGCTGAGGTATATCCTGAATATTGTTGGCCAACATATCCCTGTACCTCATATTGTCACCATTGGAACCTCTGTCCACATCCAGTTCCGGTCCCATTTCATATTGGGTATCATTTGTCACATAGTCTTTGATCCACTTTAGGTTGCCCGCCCCAGGGTAGCCATCCAGGTTCATAAAAGTAACATCAGGAAGGTTCACAGATGTATTCAAGCCATTAGCAAATATCTCATCTGCTGCATTGTCTGCCAGATTACCAAAAAGGCCCAAACTTGATGTAGCATTGAAGATCAATTTGGTGTTTGAATTAAGGTATACCCCTCCACCAATACCCTCAACAGCAGTGATGTCCTGCTGATATGCAGTGCGGTCGCTGTAGGTTTCATTCTCGGGGGCAGACTTGTGCGCCCTATTGTTCTTGATCTGTCCGGCACCGAAGGTCATTATAGCATTTTCCATAAGGCATACACCACCTCCATTGATAGCTATATTCTCTGCCACCTCCACGTTTCCTATGGTGAGATTTATTTTTCCATTGACACATATGCCCCCTCCATATTTTGCGCTATTGCCTTGCAGAGTACCTCCAGTGAAGGTTACATCCTTGTACACATCGGATTCTGATGAGTTGAAAACATAAACACCGCCACCGTACATATTGCATTCATTATTCTGAATTATACCACCTGCCTTGCTCTCATCAATTGGAGTCATATTGACAGCGCCATTCAATATATACAAGCCGCCTCCATCAATTTGAGCGCCGTTATCTGAAATAAGACCATCCGTCACGGTCAGACTACCACCATCTATATATACACCACCGCCATTTTGTGTGGTAAGAGCGCCATCTCTCTTTCCATTACCCTCTATACTTCCTCCATCCATGGTGAAACTACCACTGTTTGCACCACTACTCATAATACATACCCCTCCCCCATTCTTAACAGAGACATTACCTTTTATTGATCCACCATTCTGGTCAAATGCTCCACCAGCCAGAAATACCCCTCCGCCATCATCAACTTTAGCACTATTGCCAACCACTTGCCCACCATTCATAGTAAAGTTTCCACCAGCAGATATGAATACACCTCCACCTTTTGCAGCACTGTTTTGGGTGATAAGTCCTTGGTCAGTCGATTGTTCTGCCAAAACAAAGCTCCCATTTTCCAGATATACACCACCACCATATCCGTTAGATGCAGTATTTTGACTGATTGTGCCATTTGTCAACACATAAATACAATCCTCTCCGGTAAGATATACGCCCGCACCATTTCCTGTAGTGGTATTGCCCGATATTGTACCGGTAACAAGGGAGAAGTCTCCGTTATTGAGAAAAACACCACCTCCGTTTGCCGCGCTATTGCCGGTTATGGAGCCATCTTCACTATTCAAAGTAAAGTTGCCACCATTGATATATACACCTCCACCATTCAAACCGGAAGTGTTGGTAGTAATAGAGCCGCTCTCAAGATTAAAGTTGCCTCCATCCACATATACACCCCCTCCATTGTTGGAGCTATTTGTATTATTTTTGATGGTTCCACCTCTCATGGTGAAGTTTCCAAGCTCTCCGCTACCAGTTACACAGACACCTGCCCCCATACCGTCGGCCAGAGCATTAGAGCTCACCTCGCCGGCTCCGATGGTAAAGTTCCCATTCTCCACATATACACCTCCACCATTACCTGTACCGGAGACACTATTCAAAGTTATGGTACCGTTAGGCATATTCAAACTTCCGTCCACAACACAGATTCCTCCACCACCGGAAACTGCCACATTACTACTTACAGTAAGAGTATTGGCATTACCCTGCTGGAGCCTTGCAGGAGTTTGTGGTTCCTGATTCTCTTCCGGGCCAATAGATCCTTTCGAAACATATATACCAGCACCTTGTGAAGCAGTATTGCCGCTCACCGTTCCATAATCTAGCAGAATATTGAAATCATATCCCATCGCTTCCAGAGAAGTGTTTTCAAAGTATAGACCACCTCCCAATCCTCCGGCACTTGCAGACTCTGACACAATTCCATCTTCAGACTGAATATACCCTCCAGCATGATTATTCTCTATCTGTGCACCCACCATATTAAGTTCAATGGTAGAGTTCGCCTCAAGGGTCATTTCAGGTCCGAAATAGAGATGAACACCAGCCCCTCTGCCGGGGATAGTCTCACCTCCATATTGATATGCAGGGGCAATATTGTCGTGGATATACATATATTGATTGAGGTCGTAATCTATGGTTCTTTCACCAGACACGCCAGAACCACCCTGATACCCCTCAATATACAAGCCGGCACCTACCGGTGCAGTGTTGCCAGTTATCTCTGTTTGAGCACCTCTAAACACCAGGGTTGCCTGTGATTTGATGGCTCCACCATTGTCCTCTGAGCTGTTCCCACTGAAAGTACACCCATCGATGACACATTTGGTAGTATCCTTACCACGGGCGTTCCAGAAAAGGGCTCCACCATTGGCATCCTTAGCCAAGGTATTATCCCAATTTTTATTCCTTTTTGCCTTATTACCCGTAAAGTTGACCCTTGTAAGATACAGACTCGCATCGACACTGCCATAGGTCCTTATGGCTCCGCCAGAATTGGCAGTTGTCCCCCCTCCGGAGATACAATCTTTTACATCTGAATCCATAATAACCAATGCTCCGGAGCCCATAAGCATAATGGCACTTCCCAACTGTGAGATACACCCTGAAATCTCACCATTTTCAAATGTGGTGGTAGTCTGCGAAGATGAGAGGTAAATTCCACCACCCTGAGAATATGCATAGCAACCACTTATGGTACAATCATCCAATGTTACTTCTGAAGATGGTGCAAGAAATATTCCCCCACCCTGAGAATTTGCTCTGCAATCGCTTATGGTACAATTTATAGTAGCAGTACCTCTGGCATTCAAATACAACGCACCTCCATCTTGACCAGAAGTACACCCCTCCATTTCACACCCTTCCAATGTCACAATGGCCGGTGTGGTGATATTTATTGCACCGCCATTCCCAACTGACTCACAATTTTCAAATGTACAGCCGGTAATAGTAGTAGGGGCAGATGAAGTTATATATATACCTCCACCTACAGACCCGGATGTGCAATTTTGAAAAGTACAGCCGGTCAAGGTGGTAGTAGCGGTAGTCTCCACACTAATGGCACCACCATTATGGATAGTATGACAATTGGTGAATGTACAGTTCTCCACTGTGGTTGATGCTGCTTTGTCATATGTCAGGATGGCCCCACCTCCGGAATGCTGTCCATCTACATTCTGAATGACGACATTCTTCAACTCAAGGATACCTTCGTTGGCTATGGCTTCACTTAAAGTTCGTCCATTGGTTCCGCTGCCTCCATCCAGAGTGATGGTGTACCCTTCGGGTGCCTCAATTATCAGTTTGCCATATTCACCATTTGCACTCTTTCCCTTTACCGTAAACATACGGGAACGTCCATAAGTTCCAGCCGACTGATTTCCATCAACCCAAACACCAATCCCTATATTGGAGATCGTTATGTTATTTTTGGTGGCTTTATCAGTATCAACGGTAATCTTGAGAATCTTCCCTTTATCTATCCTGATAACCCCGACCATAGATATATCTCCAGTGAGCTTGACCTCACCTGATCCATCCACCACACTGGCAAACTTTCCCCAGGTCCCTGAAGTAGGCAAATCGGATTTCGGCAATGTCTGAGCTGAAAGGCTCCAGACCCCTGTCAGGATGATAACCATTGACAATATGAGAGTACGCATCTTTTCCATAACATCAATTGCTTGGCGGTGTGAATTCCGGCCAGGCCTTTGCCACTTTTCCCACCTCCACAGCCTGGGTAACCACACTTATTTTCAGCTCCGAGCCACTTACCGGAGCTGTAATCTTTATCAATTCATATCTATCAAAAAGTGGAGCTGTATATCCACTTGGTGCTACAGGTGAGAGGTGATAATAAAACCCGTCTATCTCCACCCAATGGTTTTCCCAACCTGTACCTTTAACAAGTGTACCTACACTTGCTTCATTTATATCCCACGAAGCTGCCGCCACCTCTACTCCGGATTCATCAACTACAGACCAGTACCCCACTATCGCTGCTCTTATGTAAGATGTATTGAATCCTCTGTTCTGAATGCTTACTCCACTTATTGTGTGATCGTCCGCAGTAGCACCAACATCCACCTTCACCTCTCCTTGTTTGCGGAGGGTATATGTATATTTCTTATTTGCTTTCCACTCAGAAGTGATGTCTTTCATGGGTATTTCTGGAAAAGTATGGGTCACATCCCCTATTTTAAGGGTCAGTTCAAAAGAGATCTCACTGCCGTCTATCATCTGAGGGATTACCTTGAATGCAAGACCCGGTTCCACAATCTTGCTGTACTCCTCCAGTTTCTCATTCAGCGACCATGTGATATTCTCCGCAGTAAGACATGTGACATTCTCTGCAGTAGTAGATGCCTCAAGAGTACATCTTCCAGTAGATTTCACATTGTTCAGAACCACTATCGCTTCAGATATATCAGCTGTATTGTCCCCCACATCCCCTATTTGGAACTCTACAGAAGAGAGGAGGTGGACAAAGGTAAGTTCGCAAGGGGAGTTTTCCTTGGTCTGCCCAGGTGCTATAGCATATATGAGGTCCACTTGAACATCTGCACTCTGATTCTCTTCTCCTGCAGGAACAGTATAATCCAGAACGACACCGAAATTATCATTTTCACTGTCCACCGTATATGAAACTGGGGTGAAGAGGGTATTGTTTTCATTTGGGGAGCTCGCAAAAAAATGGAGTTCATCGAACCTGTAAGGCCAATATAGTGCTGGTTCATATGATACCCAGTTATTTTCTGTAGAGACTTTGAGATTCACATAAGGTGACTGCTCATCGTCCTTGAATCCCACAATGGAAAACACCTCCACACTCCCTTCGCTTTTTGTAACAGCACGGGGCGGTATCGTCTCCTCAGTCACCGTCAGAAAAATGGAATCTGTACCCATCATCCCTATAAACAGGGGTGCGGCCACCTCAGCATCATCCGGGGCACGGGTAACAGCCACTTCATAATCTGATGCAACAAACTCAATCCTGGAATTCGAAAACAGGTCCCTGTCTCCCATCTCATTTTTGACACAGGAGGATATCATCAATGCCATTATGACTATCAGGAACCTTCTCATCCGCTACAAAATACACTTTATTTTTTCTTCAGCCACCCTTTGGCTCCAGCCACACCAATTACTACGAGCGCCGCCACAAGCACAATACCCAGGAAGTGGACTCCGTACCCATTGACAAACGCCACAGGTGCGAAAGTGATAAGGGCTATTTCGACGGGGGCTATGAAGAGGTATGCGAGTGCATAGTCATCGAGACATCTGCTTTTCATCTCATGGTCCACTACCCTCAACAAGGCAATACCCATAGCCATAGTACCTGTGTACCAGCCCCAGGTAAATACGGATTTCTCAAACCACCCGTCACCCTTGAACATCCTGCGTCCCATGCCGAACACATAAGCCAATGTAAACAACAGACCGCAAACCAACAGGATACTTAGCGGAACTATATAATTTGCCACCACAGAGAGTTTGATGGATGAGATGCCGAATGCCACAAGGAAATCTGTAAAAGTGCCACTGAGGTGACCTACAGTCTTCTTGCAGACATATTGTGTTACATTTACCTTATCCATAACCATCTTGACAAGGATACCGACGATAAATGCACAACTGAACACGGGCAATTCAAATGTCGGGAACATAAGATTTACCCCTTTACTGATGAGATAACCGCCAAATGCTACAAGGATCACCACTGCCAGGTTGAATGCAAGGCCATCTATTGAGATCGATGAGCACGATGACTCTCCCATATTCTCCTTTTTACCTTCAGGAAGAAGGCCTGTCCTCAATTCATCTGGAAGGGCTGAAAAATCTGAAAGATATGAAGTATGCCCCTTGCGGGTGGCCCATTTGATCATCACCATTCCGATAAGTACAGATGCGAGAATACCCACTGTAGCAGCTGTCATAGCCAAAGTAAGCACCTCCTCATTGCCAAATCTCTGGAAAGCGGTACCAATAGCTGCAGCAGTCCCATGACCTCCACAGAAACCGCACGGCATGGAGATACCGAATGCCTTGTCCAATGGCCATATTTGGCATAGCACCAATACCCCTAAAAATCCACCGAATGCCCACTGGAAGAGCATACCGCCCTGAGAATAGGCCCACATTTTACCTATGCCACCCCTCTGCTCCTTGGTAACCTTGGCAGAGGTAAACGGAAGACATGCAAAGACCAATGCTATCAAAATACCTGCGTATGTACCCAACTGACCGGAAAAAGGAAGCCAGCCTAGCCCCTCCGGACCAAGCAACAGACCCAGAAAACCGGCGATAAGACTGGGTGGAATGAACATCTTCTGGACACCTTTAATCTTAACTCTGATAAGCTTTCCTACAAGCAAAAGGGCTGCTACTATTCCCATATCGACAAACAATGTCCAAGGGGTAAAAACACTCATATCCATCAATAGTTTAATATTATGTCCACAAAAATAAAGATAATCTGAGTAAAAATTGCTAACATTGTGAATAAATTTCGATACACAATGACTAAATCTTCCATTTTTTCAAGAAATCAGGCCATTGACATTCTTCGTGCCCTCACAATGACACTAATGGTCTTTGTCAATGATCTTTGGAACGTAGCTTACCCAAAATGGATGGGACATGCCGGGATGACAGAAGACTATTTCGGCCTTTCAGACGTGGTGTTCCCCTGTTTCCTTTTTGTGGTAGGAATGTCAATCCCTTATGCCCTCGAAAGTTCCTTCTCCAAAGGGAAAAGTGGACAGCAGGTAGCAGGACACATACTCAGCAGAACACTTGCTCTGCTTGTTATGGGTGTATTTCTGGTAAACACTGAAGGTGGAATCTCTCCCGAAGTGGGGATAAACTCATCTGTATATAAACTTCTTCTTGTAACCTCATTCATACTGATATGGAACACCTATCCCCGCACTGAAAACACACGCAAGGGGATCATATTTAAATTTCTCAAATGGTTGGGGATAGCATTACTCATATTTTTGGGAATTATCTTCCTGGACAAGGGTGGAAATATGCTCCGCCCTAAATGGTGGGGAATCCTCGGTTTAATCGGATGGACTTACTTAGTATGTGCCTTCATATATTACTTTGTCAGGGACAATCTCAAGATACTTATCCCAATATGGGGGGCTTTCGTTCTTTGGTGCATGCTCCGCTGCAATTTTATCCCTACAGGGAAACCGATACTCAGCCTCCCTGCCAATCACGCGCTTTTCGCCTTTACAGGGGCAATCCATATTGATACAGGAGCCCATTGCGCACTCACAATGGGTGGTATAATCCTGTCTGTAGCAGACATCAAGAGCAGAGGACTTAGCCACAGACAGAGGGCAACAGGTGCCGCTATTGCCACATTAACCCTTGTAATATTGGGCTTGGTATCAAACCAATTCTGGATTGTCAATAAAATCCAGGCCACTATCCCTTGGGTATTTTACTCAAGTGCTGCAGCAGTAGGACTCTACGCACTTATATCGTGGGCAGTACAATATGGAAAAGAGGGGTGGTTCAATATAATCAAAGCTGCTGGCACCGCCACACTCACATGCTATATGATTCCAAGCATATGGTATTGCCTTTTGGATGTAACCGGCATTGGCACAGCCAGACCCGAATGGTGCAACAGCGGTGTCCTCGGAATCTGCACCTGCATATGTTTCTCTCTGCTTTGCGTGTGGACTACCCACCTTATTGGCAAACTTGGCATAAAATTGAAAGTATAATTTCAGAACTAAAAATTTCAAGCAATATGAAATCATTCTTTACTTTTTTTGACCGTACCTACGGTTATTCCAGAGCCATCATATCAGCCATACTTGGCACAGTTATGGTCATTTGGCCCGATTCGGCAGTAAGGACCATCATTATAACAATCGGAGCTGTACTCATGCTTCTTGGAGCCATAACATTTATATTTTCCAAGAGACCGGACGAGAACACGAACAGGTCAATCCTATCCATAAATGGTGTTTCAAGCCTTATTTTTGGCCTTGTGCTGGTGATTTTCCCATCATTTTTCGCAGGGATCATAATGTTCCTTTTCGGGGCAATACTACTTATTATCGGCTTGAGCGAAACTGCAACCCTTATCTCCGCTCGCAAGGAGAACCAAGTACCATTTTCACTATTTATAGGGCCACTTCTCACCACCATCTGCGGCGTGGTAATATTTTTCAACCCATTCAGCACTATTGAATGGCTGTTCATATTTTTCGGAGCAGCACTCTTGATGTACTCGTTGACAGAGTTCATCTCCACTAGGAAACTCCGTAAAATATACCAAAGCACAGCAAAAACAAAAGGTGAAGGTGAGGATCTTATTCAGGATACCGAATACGAAGAAGTAGAATAAAATATAGTACGCCCGTGGGGAATCGAACCCCAACCTAAAGAACCGGAATCTTCAATTCTATCCATTAAACTACGGGCGCATAAAGATTTCGGCCACAAATATAACTATTTAACTGATTTGATAAGATGAAAGCATATGTTTTTCCAGGCCAAGGATCCCAATTTACCGGAATGGGCAAAGATCTGTACGACAACTATCCTCAAGTAAAAGAGCTTTTTGAAAAGGCAAACAGGATTCTCGGCTTCAGAATTACAGATATAATGTTTGAGGGGACCGCAGATGATCTGAGACAGACAAAGGTGACCCAGCCTGCAGTCTTTCTGCACTCTGTCGCAGAGGCCCTTACCGTGGAAAATTTCAAGCCGGATATGGTAGCAGGACACTCCCTGGGAGAGTTCTCTGCACTTGTAGCAGCACGTGCTATTGACTTTGAAGATGGGCTCAAACTGGTCTATGCCAGGGCAATGGCAATGCAGAGAGCTTGCGAGATGACACCCTCTACAATGGCTGCAGTAATCAATCTTCCAGATGAGAAGGTAGAAGAAGTATGCAGAGGATTCAAGGATGTTGTCCCTGCCAATTACAATTGCCCCGGACAATTGGTAATCTCAGGTCCGGTGGATGAGATTCAAGCGGCATGCAAGGCAATGAAAGAGGCCGGAGCCAAAAGGGCTCTTCCCCTACCGGTAGGAGGAGCATTCCACTCACCCCTTATGGAGCCCGCCCGTCAGGAGCTGGCCGAAGCTATCGAAAAGACAGAATTCCACACCCCGATATGTCCAGTATACCAAAACGTGGACGCACTTCCTCACACGTCTGCTGCAGAAATCAAAGAGAATCTTCTCAAGCAGCTGTCCTCCCCTGTCAAGTGGACACAGACTGTAATGAACATGACCAAAGACGGGGCCATAGAATATGCAGAATTGGGTCCTGGGGCCGTTCTGGAGGGATTAATAAAAAAATGTAATCCGGACGCGATATTTTAATTGATTTTTATGTATCTTTGCCCGATATTGTACACGAATCATTTCAAAATTAATATTTAATACTCGAATATAATGGCTAAAGAGAAGACATTTATTACCTGCGATGGCAATTATGCGGCGGCTTATGCTGCATATATGTTCAGCGAACATGCCGCCATCTACCCTATCACCCCTTCTTCAACAATGGCTGAGCTTGTTGACGAATGGGCTGCTTTCGGAAAGAAAAACATCTTCGGTCAGACTGTAAAAGTAACCGAAATGCAAAGTGAAGGAGGTGCAGCAGGTGCTGTACACGGTTCACTTCAGGCCGGTGCCCTTACCACCACTTTCACCGCATCACAAGGCTTGCTCCTTATGATCCCGAATATGTATAAAATCGCAGGAGAGATGCTTCCTACGGTATTCCACGTATCAGCTCGTGCACTTGCAGCGCAAGCTCTTTCCATTTTCGGTGACCACCAGGACGTAATGGCATGCCGCCAGACAGGTTTTGCTATGCTTGCATCTTCAAGTGTCCAGGAAGCTATGGACCTTGGTGCAGTAGCTCACCTTTCTACTATCAAATCAAGCATTCCTTTCGTTCACTTCTTCGACGGTTTCCGTACTTCTCACGAGATCCAGAAGATTGAGCTTCTTGATCCAGAGGATTTGAAGAAAATGGTAAGTGAGAAATCTCTTGCAAAATTCCGCGAGAGAGCACTTAACCCTAACAAACCTGTAACCCGCGGTACAGCTCAGAACCCTGACGTATACTTCCAGGCTCGCGAAGCTTCTAACCCTTACTACACATCAGTTCCTGATATCGTAGCTCGCTACATGGGTGAAATTTCTGAGTTGACCGGCCGTCACTATCTTCCTTTCGACTACTATGGTGATTCAAACGCAAGAAACATCATCATCGCCATGGGTTCAGTAACTGAAACCATCAAAGAGGTAGTTGACAAACTTATGTCACAAGGTGAGAAAGTTGGTGTTATCAACGTACGTCTTTACAGACCATTCTCAGCTAAATATTTCTTGAGAGTTCTCCCTAAGAGCGTGAAAAGAATCGCTGTTCTTGACCGCACTAAAGAGCCAGGCTCAGTGGGCGAACCACTATACCTTGATATCAAATCTGTTCTTGCAGAGAAAGGTGGCGACATGCCTCTTATCGTAGGTGGCCGCTACGGTCTTTCATCTAAAGACACCACCCCTGCACAGATTATGTCTGTATTTGAGAACCTTAAAGCAAAACAACCTAAGACCGACTTCACTATCGGTATCGTGGATGTCGTGACCTTCAAGTCTCTACCAGCTAAAGAAGAGATCTCATTGGCTAAAAAAGGTACTTACGAGCTTAAATTCTACGGTCTTGGTTCAGACGGTACAGTAGGTGCCAACAAGAACACCATCAAGATCATTGGTGACAACACCAGCAAATATTGGCAGGCATACTTCGACTACGACTCTAAGAAATCAGGTGGATACACTTGCTCACACTTGAGATTCGGTGACGAGCCTATCACTTCACCTTATTTGGTTTCTACCCCTGACTTCGTAGCTTGCCACGTATATTCATATCTACGCAAATATGATGTTCTTAAAGGTATCAAGAGAGGCGGTACTTTCCTTTTGAACAGCCTTTGGAACGCAGAGGAGACTGCTCAGAGACTTCCTGACCACATCAAACAGGTAGTAGCACAGAACGACATCAAGATGTACGTTATCAACGCTACCAAGATCGCTGAAGAGATCGGCCTTGGCAACAGAACCAACACCATCCTTCAGTCAGCATTCTTCAAAATCACCGGCATCATCCCTTACGAGCAGGCTGTAGCCCTTATGAAGAAAGCTATCGACAAATCTTATGGCAAGAAAGGTGAGAAGATCGTAAACATGAACTACGCTGCAGTAGACAGAGGTGCTGAATACGAACTTGTAGAGGTTCCTGTAGAATGGAAGAACCTTCACTCAAAATTCACCCCTTCAAGCTTCGACCGTCTTGCACCAGAGTGGGTACGCAACGTAGCAGACGTAGTCAACGCACAGAACGGTTACGATATCCCTGTAAGTGCATTTACCGGTGAATACGCTGACGGTACCATCCCTGCAGGTACAGCTGCATACGAAAAACGTGGTGCTGCAACTCACGTACCTACCTGGATGTCTGAAAACTGTATCCAGTGTAACCAGTGTGCATTCGTTTGTCCTCACGCTGCTATCCGTCCATTCCTCAGCACAGATGAAGAGCTTGCCAAAGCTCCAGCAGGTGTGAAGAGCAAGAAAGGCAATGCTGCATTCAAAGATTACAACTTCACAATGCAAGTATCCGTTATGGACTGTACTGGTTGCGGCAACTGTGCCGATGTATGTCCTGCAAAAGAGAAAGCACTTGTAATGACTTCACTTGAGAGCCAGCTTGACCAACAGCCTGTATTCGACTACATGCACTCACAAGTTGGTTATAAAGATACAGTAGCTCCTAAAGCTCAAAACGTTAAGAACTCTCAGTTCGCACAACCTCTATTTGAGTACTCAGGTGCTTGCGCAGGTTGCGGTGAGACCCCTTATCTAAAAGCTATCTCACAATTGTTCGGTGACAGAATGATGGTGGCAAATGCTACCGGATGTTCATCTATCTACTCAGGTTCATTCCCTTCATCACCTTACTGCACTGACAAGAACGGCAGAGGTCCAGCATGGGCAAACTCACTGTTCGAAGACAATGCCGAGTTCGGTCTTGGTATGAAAGTGGGTACAGAGACTATCCGTAACACTGTAGCCAAACTTATGCAAGAGGGTCTTGAGTGTCCTCAATGCTCTTCAGAGATGAAGGATCTGTTCGCAAAATGGCTTGAAAACAGATCTGATGCAGCTGTTACCCGCGAAGTTGCAGACGCACTTGTTCCTATGATGGAAGCTTGCGGTTGCGACACATGCAAAGCTCTTCTTGAGATTAAAGATTACATCGCTGCACGCAGCCAGTGGATCTTCGGTGGTGACGGTTGGTCATACGATATCGGATATGGTGGACTTGACCACGTATTGGCATCTGGTGAAAACGTAAACGTAATGGTACTTGATACTGAGGTTTATTCTAACACAGGTGGACAGTCATCTAAATCTACCCCTGCAGGTGCTGTTGCAAAATTCGCGACCTCAGGTAAGAAAGTTCGCAAGAAAGACCTTGGTATGATGGCTATGAGCTACGGTTACGTATATGTGGCACAGGTAGCTATGGGTTCTAACCAGGCTCAGTTCCTTAACGCTCTTAAAGAAGCTGAGGCTTATGACGGACCATCTCTTATCATCGCTTACGCACCATGTATCAACCACGGTTTGAGAAATGGTATGGGCAAGAGCCAATACGAAGAGAAACTTGCAGTAGAGTGCGGTTACTGGCACCTTTACAGATTCAATCCAGCACTTGCTGAAGAAGGTAAGAATCCTTTCACACTTGACAGCAAAGAGCCTGATTGGAGCAAATTCCAGGATTTCATCAAAGGAGAGGTACGCTACAGCTCTCTTACCAAGATGTTCCCAGCTGAGGCAGAAGAACTGTTCGCCAAGACTGAGGAGTACGCTAAACTGCGCTACAATTCATACAAGAAACTTGCTCTATAGAACAATCACGCATAAAAAAAGAAAGAGGATGGCTGAAAAGTCATCCTTTTTTTTTACTTTTTTTTCTTTTTCCTTTCGTATTGTCTATATTTTTTTTATTTTTGTTAAAATCTTTTCTTAGCTGACGCTTGAAAAGACACACTGAAACTAAAAACCAACTAAAAATATTATTAACCACAATCAAAATCTATCTATGAAGAAATTGATTCTAGTTGCTATTGCTGCATTACTATCATTTGCTGCCATAGCACAAAATGTCCAGGTGTCTGGTATAGTTACTGACGCCACTGACGGATCTCCACTTATCGGAGCTTCTGTCGTAGTTAAAGGGACTCAAACAGGTGCTTCTACTGACATTGATGGTAATTTTACCTTGTCAGTACCATCTAATGCAGTCCTTCAGTTTGTTTACATAGGATATTATCCTATTGAGATCCCTGTAAATGGTAGACAAACCATTGACGTATCCCTCACTCCTGAGGCTGAGTCTTTGGAAGAGACCATCGTGGTAGCTTACGGTACAGCTAAGAAAGGTACTTATACCGGTGCCGCTTCTGTAGTTAAACAAGACGCTATCAAAGACGTTCCTTCTCTTTCATTCGAATCTGCCATGAACGGTAAAGTAGCTGGTATGCAAATTACCACTTCTTCTGGTCAGGCCGGTTCTGCTCCATCTATCCGTATCCGCGGTATCGGTTCTATGAACGCATCAAACGAGCCTCTTTACGTAATTGACGGTGTTCCTGCAACTTCAGGTTCTGGTCAGATGGGTGACTACATCTACACTTCTAACAGTGTGATGAACTCAATCAACCCTAACGACATCGAGTCTATTACAGTATTGAAAGATGCTGCTGCTTCTGCTCTTTACGGTTCACGTGCTGCTAACGGTGTTATCCTTGTTACCACTAAAAAAGGTAAATCAGGCAAACCTTCTGTGACTTTCAGAGCTTCTGTTGGTATCACCCCTTCTTGGGCAACTGACAACTACGAAGTAGCTAGTACTCAAGAGAACATCGAAATGCTATATATGGTTCTTTGGGATGCTAACAAAGGTAAAGGTGTTGATTACACAAACCCTTCAACTCTATATGATGAGGGCGCAAGTGCGGCATCTCTAAAATCATTGAACAGCAAATTCAACAAACACGGTTATAAAATCTCATCTGCAGGTCCTGGTCTATACGACAAGATCACCGTTACCTCTTATGATGATGCAGCTGCTAAAGCTGGCCGTACCCCTGACAACTACTTTGATTGGGAAGACGCTTACTTCCGTACAGGTGTATACCAGACTTATGACTTGGCAGTAAGTGGTGGTAAAGACAATACTACTTATTACACATCTCTTGCTTACACTAAAGACAAAGGTCGTACCAGCACCAACGAATTCGCCCGTATCGCAGGTCGCGTAAGTGTTAACCAGAAAGTTGGTAACTGGTTGGATTTCTCAACCAACGTTAACCTTGCTCACACCAACAAGATCGGTTTCAACGATACCCGTAACCTTGGTGCCAACTACTACTTGCAGACAAGAAACCTTTTGTGGGGCTTCTACTATCCAACCGATTACAAAACTGATGATCCTTGGACAGCACGTTATGGTAGCTACGCTTACAACCAGATTTACTATGCTGATACTTGGGACAACTACTCAAAGAACTTGAAAATCTCTGTTAACGAGACTATCAACATCAAATTCGCTGACTGGTTGAACCTAAGAACTGTATTCTCATACGATGATACCCGCATCAGAGACCACGTTTACTACAGTGCAGACCACTACAACTGGACTGGCGAGCACGGTCACGTTACTGAGATGCTAACCAACTATCAGACTTTGGTATCTTCAACTACATTGAACTTCAACAAAACTTTCGCTGACAAACACACTGTAGGTGTTCTTGCAGGTTTCGAGGCTGAGAAAAATGTAACTGACTTTGTACGCGCTTCTGGTGACAACCTTCCTGTAGGTTCTCTTCAGACTGTTGCTACAGCCGGTGTCCTTGATGCTAACGCATACTGGTGGGGTAACTCAATCATGTCTATCCTATCTCGTGCAGAGTACAACTATGACAACAAATATTACATCTCTGGTTCATACCGTCGTGACGGTTCTTCAAGACTTGGTCCTGACACCCGTTGGGGTAACTTCTGGTCAGTAGCTGCTTCTTGGAGAATTGACCATGAGGATTTCATGAAAGCTCAGGATGTTATCAGCGCATTGAAGATCAGAGCTTCTTACGGTGTTAACGGTACCCTTCCTTCATCTAACTACGGATGGCGTTCACTTGCAGCTTACTCATACCAATACCAAGGCGAACCTGGTGGTGCATTGGCAAATGCTGCTGACGCTAACCTGTCATGGGAGACTTCATACACTGCAAACGTTGCTCTTGAATTCGGTTTCTTTGATGACAGACTACGTGGTAGCGTTGAATGGTTCAACAGAGATTCTAAAGACCTTCTTCAGAGCGTTCCTATCTCATACATCACTGGTTTCAGCTCTACTCTTAAAAACGTAGGTGAGATCAACAACAAAGGTATTGAGTTCGAACTTTCAGGTGATCTTATCAAAAATACCGACTTCCGTTGGAGCGCTGGTATCAATGGTTCACACATTGACTCTAAAGTAACCAAACTTTATGGTGGTCAGGATATTATCTGGGACGACCCTACAGGTGGTGACGCAAGAGCACAGTACATCTACAGAGAAGGTGAATCTACCCTTGCATTCTACGGTCGTGAATGGGCAGGTGTAGATCCTGAGAATGGTCAGAACCTTTGGTATGTAAATGAGATGGAGGGTGAAAACATCAAGGAAGACAAAATGGTAAACGGCAAGAAAGCTGTTTATGACTACAACGATGCTAACGAGGTAATTATCGGTGATGCTCACGCAGCTCTATTCGGTGGTTTCAACACTGATATCGAGTGGAAAGGCTTGACAGTAGGCTTGAACTTCACTTATAAGATCGGTGGTAACCTATATGATGGTGCAGCTAAAGATATCGCTGACGACGGTTACTATTGGGAGCGTACAAGATCTAAATTCTACTATGACCAAATGTGGAGAGCTGACATCAGAACTAATGGTACTCAGCCTCGTCTAAGTGGTGAAGACTGGACAGATGCAATGAGAATGTCTACACGTTGGCTATATGACGCGTCTTACCTAAGATTAAGCACTGTATCTGTAGGTTATACTCTTCCTTCAGACATAGTTAAGAAGATGCACCTTAAGAATGCGAGAGTATACTTCAATGGTGGTAACCTTCTTACCTTCTCTAAGTATAAAAATGCAGACCCTGTTGTTAACGAATATGGTACAAGAGGTTGGGAAACTCCAGTTGGTAGAACCTATACCTTCGGTATCGAACTTAGCTTCTAATCAAATTAATGGATAAGACAATGAAAAAAATAAATATTATACTTGCAGCACTTGTGATTCTGTTCACAGCCTCTTGCGAAGGTTTTCTTGATGTGAAGCCTAGTAACCAGGTAAGCTCTGAGATTTCTATCCAGAATGCAACTGATGCACAGATCATGCTTAATGGTCTAATGAACAAAATGACCAGCACAAGCTACTACGGCAGAAACTTCCCTATGTATGCCGACGCTAAAGGTGGTGACCTTACCATCTTCTCGGCAGGTAACGGTGGTGATGGTTGGTACTATTTCAACCACACTCCAGAAAGCAATAGCTACAGCGGTTATTGGTCGACTATCTATAACTGCCTATGCCAGGCAAACAACATCATCTCAAACATCGACGGATTGCTTGAAGATCCAGAGAATACTGAGCAGGATGAGCTTAATGAGTACAAAGGTCAGGCCCTTACTCTTCGCGCCCTTATGCACTTTGACTTGGTTCGTCTTTATGGCAAACCTTACAACATGGATCCAAATGCGTATGGTATCGCTATCGTTACTGAGCCTGTTGACGCAGGTGCTCAGCTTGGCAGAGACAAAGTAGGTGATGTGTACAATCAGATCGTAAAAGACCTTACTGACGCAGCTCCTCTACTTGATAAAGGTACCAACAATGGATTTGTAAACTACTATGCTAACCAGGCTCTTCTTTCTAAAGTTTATATGTATATGGATAAATTCTCTGAGGCTCTTGAAGTAGCTGAAGGTATTATCAATAGCGGTAAATATGAACTTTACACCCCTGAAAAATGGGTTGAGTCATGGACTAAAGAGTACGGTTCAGAGTCTATCTTTGAGTTGAACGTTAAAGCTGGTGAAAACGACCCTGGCGACAGCAGCCTTGGCGCATACTATCGTCGTCGTGCTCACGGTATCTCAGCTGGTGGTGTATTCCTAGCTAGTAAATATTGGTTGGATCTAATGGGTGCCAACGATGTACGTTGGGGTATCATGGATTATGACCAGTCACATGATGAAGATGCTACAGGCCGTAAAGGTGCTAACTACAAATATAGCGGTAGCGTAGATCTTAAAGGTGACGAAGGTGCTACAAGTACAGCTGTTAACATCAAGATCTTCCGTCTTTCAGAGGTATATCTTAACGCTGCTGAGTGTGCAGTAAGACTTACCCAGCCAGCAAAAGCTGCTGAATATCTTGGCGCAATTGCAAAAAGAAATCCTGACTGGACAGCTCCTGCTACCATCACTGTAGAAGATGTAATGGATGAAAGAAGAAGAGAGCTTATGTGCGAAGGTGTTATTTTCTTCGAGTACATGCGTCAGAATATGACCATCAAATATGATGACAACGCATTTGACAACTCAACCAACCCTCCTCACGCAGGTAGAGGTCAGCTTGAGAATGGCTGGGTAACCAGAGATTTCTACAAAACTATCCTTCCTATCTCTCAGGACGAGATCAATGCTAACCCTGTGATGAAAGATTTCCAGAACCCTAACTATTAATAGTTAATATACAAATGAAGAGGTGGCCAATTCGGACCACCTCTTTTTTTTATTATAGTTTCTAAACTTAAACTACATCATACAACCGTCACATGTAATCACTTGCCCCGTAACATATGAAGATAACTCAGAAGCCAGAAAAAGGACTACATTGGCTATATCTTCTCCCTCTCCAAGCCTTTTGAGGGCAATACGCTTGGTCCATTCATCCTGTACCTCTTTTGGGAGAGCATCTGTCATCTCTGTCCTGATAAAACCTGGAGCCACAACGTTGGATCTTATGCCCCTTGAACCCATCTCTTTTGCCAGAGATTTGGCAAAGCCTATCAGACCGGCTTTGGATGCTGCATAATTACATTGGCCTGCATTTCCTGTAAGCCCCACAATGGATGAAATATTGATTATAGAACCACTTCTATGACGTGCCATAACGGGAACCACTGCCCGGGAGAAGTTGAAAGCAGATTTCAAATTGACAGTCATAACATCATCCCACTGCTCCTCTGTCATCCTCATAATAAGACCATCTCTGGTAATCCCTGCATTATTGACAAGAATATCTATTTTTCCGAACTCTTTGTGAACCTCTGATACCAGTGTCTGTGTCAGGCTGAAATCAGATGCATTTGAGATATATGCCTTGCATTTTACCCCCAAATTTGCCACTTCCAATTCGGTCTGACGGAGAGCATCACTCTCTCTCTGTCCTGTAAATGCTATTGATGCTCCTGCTGAGGCAAGTTTGATAACTATAGCACGCCCTATGCCGCGTGTCCCACCTGTGACCAAAGCCACTTTACCTTCCAGTATTTTCATATTCTTTTATTTTTTGTCTACCAAAGCTACAGAAAGTACTCCACTTACGCAAAGTTTTCCCTCTACAAACCCTTTGGCCTCTATAAAAAACATATTGGCCCTTCTGTTGACAAGGATCGCCTCCACCTCGACTTTGTCGCCGGGATGTACTGCATTCTTGAATCTCACTTTGTCAAGGCCTGTGTATAGTGTTATTTTACCCCCTTCCAGCTCCTCCAACAGCAACATAGAAGAACATTGGCCAAGTATTTCGCACAAGATGACACCAGGTACGATGGGCATTCCAGGAAAATGGCCTTGGAGAAAGTACTCGTCTCCGCGGACACTATATTCTCCGTGCACAACCCCATTTTCATCCTTTTCCATTCTGTCCACCAAGAGCATTGGCTCCCTGTGCGGCAAATATTGTTTTATCTCTTCTCTTTCCATATTAAACTTTTCTAATAGCTACTACGGCATTGTGTCCGCCAAATCCCAAAGACGATGATAGGGCCAATGTAATATCAAGTTCTTTAGCTTTT
>JAZRHK010000164.1:0-1746 GCA_045644725.1 Candidatus Coprenecus sp.
GAGCGCAGCAAAAAAGATCATGTCATCATCTAAAAAGGACAGACAGATCTCTGTCAAGATGACCTCGGAGATGTTCAATCAGTTCACTCAGATCAATAAGGCCCGGGGCATGACAAACAACAGCACCATCAACATGATCATCGCTGAGTACATCAGAGAAAATGCCACCTGGCTGGAGGAGTAAATATACTTAATTCGCATAACTATACCCTAATCAAAACTAGGTTGTTTATACCCAAAATGGGGATAGTTATCCTAGTTTAAATTAGGGTATTGTTATTTTTACACCCATAAAGAAATCGCTCAACCATGCAGGATAGAGCATTTATATGCGAGTGAGTTGGGTGGGTTCTGCAAACCAATTCAGTCAATTATACCCTCATTTTTGCTGGCCTGAATGGCCATTTATTAAATGCTATTAATAGTTATTATTAATTCTGCGAGTGAGTTGGGTGGGTTTTAGGCATTTGACTGCGAGTGAGTTGGGTGGGTTTTGATGTTTGACTGCGAGTGAGTTGGGTGGGTTCTGACTCTTTTATTGCGAGAATCCAAATTGACAGTCTCGCATATGATTTGTATCATTGAGAAGTATGAAAACTCAGGGAGGGGATATCAATGATTTATGACAATTTTGATGGGGATACAGAGGGACAGATCAGTCTTGAGGATTATGCAGCTCCCCGGGGGATGTTTGCTGTCTCAAAAATATTCTTGAGAGCTAAGAGGCAGATGACTGCCGAGGAGTACAAGGCATTTGTTTATGCTCTCAGTCATGTTGACTGGACCAAAGAGATGCCCTGCACTGTTGAAATGGATAAAAAGGAGCTAGCTAAAAAGCTAAACATTGAGGGAGATCCAAATCATCTGGCCCGGAATCTTTTCAGAGCATTGAAGGATATATCAAAACATAGTTTTACAGAGTTCAAGGATGAGGACCAGGGACTGTATGTCAGCGGTACAGTAATAAACACCATAATCTTAAATCAGCGCAAAAAGGCTATAATGGACTTCAATCCGAGGTATGCAAAGCTGTTCAGTGAGCTGACCAATGACTATCTGACCATGTGGAGTGAGGACATATATCGTCTCAGATCTGACAGGTCCATATCATTCTATGAGCAGCTCCGGGCAAACTCGGATACTACAAGAGAATGTCACAGAGGTTATGGAGTTGCCCAGCTCAAAGAGATACTGGGGCTCCCTAAAGAGGGACCAGGATCATACATGAGGGAAAAAGGCGGTTTTGACAGGTCAAATTTTGAAAAGTACATCATCGAGCCGATTTGTGAGGATCTTGCTAAGTGCGAGATGATCCAGCTAGTGATCCAGCCAAATGGCAAATATTATGAGAAGGTCAAAGAGGGCAGAAAAGTTAAAGGATATAGATTTTACTGGAATGTATCTGACAGGCCCCGGATCGCCACTGCAGGAGAGCTCAAAGAAGTCCGGGAGAACATCGCAAAGGACCCGAAAACTCTTAAGATTGCCAAAGACCTGGCATCTGGCAAGAAAAAGGCAAAGAAAAGCAAAAATACATTCAATGATTTTCAACAGAATACATATGATTTTGGAGAGCTGGAAAAGTTACTCACAGAAAACATATAAAGCAAAGTCGCAGGATCATCTCCTGCGACTTATTCTTTCACCATATTCTTTTATTTGTCTCTCCAGCTGCTCCTTTTGATCAAGCAGATCGTCGAGCTCCTGGATCATCCGTTTTTTATCACTCAAAAACTCCTCCAGCTC
>JAZRHK010000165.1:0-15273 GCA_045644725.1 Candidatus Coprenecus sp.
AGTTTTTGATCATCTCCTCTACGAACTCAGTGTTGTAGCGGTAAGATGGGAAGACCTTGTCGTCTGCTGTGTACTTTACGAATGTGCCGTTCTTCTGACCTGTATTCTCGTGGTATCCGCTGTTGAGAAGGTTGCCGGCAGAGAATTCTGCCCACTTTGAGCGCCCTTCGCGGAATGACTCGATGTAAAAGTATGAAGAGGTGGCATTTACAGCTTTCAGACCCACACCATTCAGACCCACCGATTTCTGGAACACATCGCTGTCGAACTTGCCGCCGGTGTTGAGTTTGCTGGCGCAGTCAATTACACTCTCGAGAGGAATTCCACGTCCATAGTCACGAATCGTTACAGTGTTGTCCTCTATGTCAATTTTTATCTCCTTGCCGTTTCCCTGTGAGAATTCGTCAATGGAGTTGTCCAGCACCTCTTTTATTAGGATGTAGATACCGTCATCGGGGCGGGAACCGTCACCTGTGTTGCCGATATACATACCGGGCCTCTGGCGAATGTGTTCGTTCCACTCCAGCGTCTTGATAGCGTCATCTGTGTATTCCTTGGTAATAGTGCTCATATCCTCTCCTTTGATGTAATTCCAAACGGCAAAATTAGGAAGAAAATGGAAATAAAAAAAGCCAACCGCGAGGTTGGCTTTTGTGTGTGGAACGAAACTATCTGTTATTTGTTGAATCGTTTTTCTTTGGTTTTGACAAGCATGTCTTTAAGAAGGTCTGCGCAGTCATTTACTGCGTCTTCAAATGTAGCCGCACTACGTTCAACAATCAAATCATCTCCCGGAATAGCAACCCTGACCTTCACCTTCTTCACGTGGTCAGGTTCTACTGAGAGTGCGACCTCTACTCTGATGATGTTGTCGAAAAATTTCTCCAATTTGCCGAGCTTCTTGTCGATGAAATCTAGAAGCTTCTGGTCTGCATCAAACTTGAGTGATTGAACTCTGATTTCCATATTACCTCCGTTTTTTTGCCCTTGGATGGGCGGTTAAAAATGTGTTTTTGAGCTGCTCAAAGGATGTGTGGGTGTAAACCTGTGTCGCCGCTAGCGACGAGTGCCCGAGCATTTCTTTTATGCTGTTAAGGTCAGCTCCGTGATTCATAAGATGTGTGGCAATCGAATGTCTCAGGACGTGGGGGGATTTTCTTCCCGAAAACCCTTCTAACCCACCGAGCTCCTCCTTTACCACTTTATCCACAAATCCGGGATAAACAGCTTTACCTTTGTCTGTTACAAAGAACATTCCATCTGTCCCCTCCGGAAACTCACCCTTAATTCTTTTCAAATATAATAAAATTTCCTCACAAATGGAAATCGGGACAGGAATTTCTCTCAATTTGTCCCCTTTTCCCACTATTCTGAAAACTTTTCTCCCGCTGTCAAAGTCCACCACCTTAAGGGAGACTATTTCGCTCCGTCGCATCCCCGTGCTGTACATTACCAGCATCATCATTCTGTTGCGCAGCAGGTGGAAGTCCCCATCGTGGTCAAGCGGCTCTGCCAGGTATCTCTCCAATGCCCCCTCTGTATAGAACTCGGGGAGTCTGGAGCCCTCTTTGGGACGGAAGACCCTCTTGGCCGGGTTTGATTCGAGAAGCGAAGCTGTCACCAGATATGAACAGTAGCTGCTCAGTGCCGAGAGGCGCAGGTTCATCGACCGGGGGGAGAGACCCGATTCGAGCCCGTGGGCAATGAAGCCGCGGATGTTGTTTGTGGTGAGTGTGCTGATGAGCTCCCCCTGTGGGACGCTGGTGGGATCTGCCTCCGGTAGTATGAATGCGTAGAACTCTTCCAGTGCACTTCTGTACAGGGCTGATGTGCGTGGCGAGTACCTTTTCTGCACCCTTATGTATTCCAGGAATTTGTCTATACAATTCATTTTTACCTCCCTATTGCAAATTTACAAAAAATATCTACCTTTGCAGTCCGAAAATAAAAAGGAGGTGGTAAAAAGATGATCATAGTACCGGTAAAAGAGGGCGAAAACATTGAAAAAGCGCTTAAGAAATTCAAACGTAAATTCGAGAAAACAGGTATCGTTCGCGAGCTTCGCGGAAGAAAAACCTTTGAGAAACCCTCTGTGAAGAAGAGAGCTCAGCTTCAGAAAGCTATCTACGTACAGCACCTTCATGCTAACGAGGAGTAATTACGTAATACCTTATAAATAAAAACCGACCTCATCGCTGAGGCCGGTTTTTTTGTGTCATAGCTTGCCTGATGATATCATAGTCGGCAGAATAATCACCCCTCCTCATCCCTGTATCTATACGGCTGTGACAGAATGTTCTGAAAAACTGTCACAGTGGTTCGCGTTTTAGTCCGTTTGTCCCATTTTAGCCTACCACCGTTACAATTTTATGTCAGTTTTTGTTACAATGAGGTGGTTACATTGCCAAACATCTTCTGAGTTGAGTGCTGCTTATATGGCGTGAGCGGTATATCTCGGAGGCAATATGCTGTTTTTCTGCATCGGTAAGCTGGTATACAGAGAGTCTGTTGTATCTGTTCCGGACCAGAATGTCCAATTCGGTGCAAAGTTCTGTGTCGGTGATCTTCCTGTAATCGCCCTTCCCATTTTCAAATCTGAGCATCTGGTCAATATGGTTCAGCTTTACGTTTGTTTCGATAGCGGCCAAATTGATAATGGCAGAACTGCTTTCATCCCTTTTCTGTTCTGCCTCCCACTCCTCTGATGACTTTCTGTTCATATAATAATTGAATGCCCTCGGCGTCCCGAATGCGTTTTCCACTTGAGGTATATCCAGTACACTGTCTCTTAGAAATATGCCACTTTCTGACATTTTGTAATAGTCGGGATATTCGGCCCTTCTGCTTAAGAACCTTTTGTGGTGCTGCCTGGGTGTAATTTTCTCATTGTCGAATTTTCCCATCTCCCTTCTGAAGATGTAGTTTGCAGAGCAGTGCGGGTATGAATAAGGTATCGGTACCAGTCCGTGGTGCAGAGGGTTTCTAAGGATATAGCTCATTGCGGCAATAAGATGGTAGTGCCCGACTATCTCCATTGTGAAGTGAGTCTTTTCACCGAGTTTCCCAACTCTTCCGTACTTGTGGTTGAAGTACATGCTGTATGATTTGCGGAATTTGTGCATTAGGTCTTCCGGTGATGATGTTTGGACCAATATGTGGACGTGAGTTGCCATAAAGGATTCAACAAGTCCGGTGGAATCAGATGAATGCAGAGCCAATGCAAAACAGTTGAAGCCACGGTGGTAGTCTGACAGGTCACGGAACATGACCTCATTGCCTGCAGAAATGCAGAGGTGATAGTTTTTTTTCATAACATATATCTCTTTCACGTTCTTTCTCTTCTGGCCTTCTTCACATCTTTCTGCAAAATGTATGAAGTAACTCCCCAAAGGTATATAATTTTTAGAGAGTGGTTGCGATATTGTTGTAGCTGTGTAGGATTTTATGAAAAAAATGTCACAGTGGTATGCAAAAAAGGGTAAAAGTGTCGGTATTGCTTACTACTGTGGCAATATCTGGCGAAAAACTGTCACAGTGGTAGGAATATGGTGGTCACTGAGCGCGTTTATGAGGGCGTAATGACAGTGGTAGGAATGAACGTATTACAAAAGCAACCCAGATCTGGAGGGTGAGATCCGGGTTGCTTTTATGGATGTGTAGAGAGGCTGAAGCCTATCTGTAGTGGCATTCGATCCAGTAGGGGACTTTCAGGATGTCGTGCTCCTTGTGTTCGTCGCAGGTGGGGAAGAAGTTTTCTAGCATCCCCGGAAGGATTTTCAGTCCGTTGCGGCTGTTGCATACATAGTGCATTATTCTGGCCTGTTTCCCCGGGTATATTACGAAGAAGCTCTTGAATGTGCCGTTGTCTCCCCAGTGCCAGAGTGCGCCGTCATCGGTAAGTCCTACCCCCAGACCCCAGCTTATCGGGAGGTCCTCGTAAATTCTGGTTCCGCACTCCTCATCTTCAAACTGAGGGGTGATCATCTCCTGGAAGGTCTCCTCTTTGAGTGCACCTCCGTGGGATAGTTGCTCAAGGAATTTGACGTAGTCGGCAGCGCAGGTCATCAGGGTGTAGCCGGAATTGGCACGTGGATAGCGCATTACACTTACTGGTGTGCCGTCCTCTTTGTGTCCCACTGTAACTTGCCCTTCAAATGAGTCTCTCCATCCGTACCACGAGTTTGGCATTCCGAAAGGCTCGAATACATATTGCGAAGCAAGCTCATTGAGAGATTTGCCGGTGAGGTGTTCAAGGGTGTGCTGCAGATATGCGAAGCCCTCTCCTGAGTAGGTGAACATGATGGTGCTGTCGCTCTCCTGGTATGGTTTCTTCCTAAAGGTTATGGTGCTGGTGGGCCAGGCGTCTGATGATGGGGATGCTGCCCAGTTTTTGAGTCCGGTGCGGTGAGAGAGGACGTGGCGGGCGGTAAGCATTCTGGCGTAGATACTGTCCTGTCCTGAAGCAAAACGGCCATTGTCGTAGTACTCCATAAGTGGTGTGTCGAGGTCAAACAGCCCTTCGTCATAGAGGGACAGTGCAATGTAGGAGAAGAGCACTTTGCTGAGTGATGCAGCCTGGAATACAGTGGTGTCGGCTATCCCTTCGCCGTAGATGAAGTAGCTCTCGTTGAATTTGTTGGAGAGATTTTTTTCTTCTGCCAGAACTGCCTGTATTCCTGTGATTCCATACTCCTCCATAAGTGGTTGCAGGTCCATTGATGCATTGTCAGAACTTTTGCAACTGCCCAATGTCAGACAGAAAATCGAAATAAAAAGTGCTTTTCTCATAATTTTGGTTTTTATATGCCAAAAGTAATCATAATTTTGGATACTTAATATATAAAAATGTTATCTTTGCGTGATTAAAAGAAACACACTCATTTATTAATAATCATAAAAATATGGCAGAAAAACTTTTTACTGAATTTCCAGCGGTCCCTACCGAGAAATGGGAAGAGGTAATTCTAAAAGACCTTAAATGTGCAGATCTAGAAGCTGCACGTGCCGCATACGAGAAAAAACTCGTATGGAAAACACAAGAGGGTTTCAGCGTTCGTCCATACTACCGTGCAGAGAATCTTGCAGAGCTTCCTCACGTAGGTACAAACCCTGGAGCATTCCCTTATGTTAGAGGTACCAAACAAAACAATGATTGGTTCATCCACCACAGTGTATGCTGCTGCACTTGCGACTATGCAAAAGCAAATGCTGAGGCTAAAGAGCTCCTTTCAAAAGGTATCGAGTCTGTAGGTTTCTACATGGATGGCTCTAAAGTTCAGACTGTAGCTGATTACGAAGTTCTTTTGAACGGTATCGATCTTGCTAAAGTTCCTGTAAGCTTCCAGGAGAGCTGTGTAAAATCTGTTGAGTCTCTCAAGAATTTCTTGGCTTATGCAGATTCTAAAGGTGTTGAGAAAGATGTTCTGAGAGCTACTTTCGATTTCAACCCTCTACACACTTTGACCACTAAAGGTTATTTCTGTGAAGAGTCATTTGCACTTCTTGCAGAGGCTGTTAAAGTGGCTGCTGACTATAAGAGAGTTAAAGTTATCGCTGTAGATGCTACCACATTCAACGGTTGTGGCGCTACTTCTACTCAGGAGCTTGCATTTGCTCTTGCTGAAGGTAGCGAATATCTTTCACGCTTGACTGAACTTGGTCTTGATGTTAAAGATGTGGCTAAGAAGATGACCTTCTGCTTCTCAGTAGGAAGCTCATATTTTATGGAGATCGCCAAATTCCGTGCTGCACGTATGTTGTGGGCTAACGTTGTTGACGCTTACGGTACAGATTCAGAGTGCGCTAAGAAGATGGAACTTCGTGCTACCACCAGCGAGTGGAACCAGACTGTTTACGATGCTTACGTAAATATGTTGAGAGTTACCACTGAGGCTATGAGTGCTTCTATCGCAGGTGTTGACTATCTTGAGGTTCTTCCTTTCGATTACTCATTCAGAACACCTAACGAGTTCTCAAACCGTATCGCACGTAACGTACAGAGCATCCTTAAAGGTGAGTCTCACTTCGACAAAGTAGTAGACCCTTCTGCTGGTTCATACTATATCGAGACCCTTACCAACTCTATCGCTAACTCTGCTTGGGCTCTATTCCGCTCAGTAGAAGAGGCTGGTGGTTATGTTGCCAAATTCAAAGAGGGCTTCATCCAATCAGAGATCAAGGCTGTTGCTGACAAGAAAGACAAAAACCTTGCAATGCGCAAAGATATCCTTCTTGGTTCTAACCAGTATCCTAACTTCCTTGAGAAAGCTGAAGATTGCATCACTACAGATATCGTTTCAAGAGACGTTCTTACCTACAATGGTATCAAATTCGAAACTCCTGCATGCACTTGCGAGCAGGTAGCTGAGCCTTTGAAACCTTACCGTGGTTCACAGGTATTCGAAGCTATGCGTCTTGCTACCGACAGAAGCGAGAAACAGCCTATGGCATTCATGCTTACCTTCGGTAACTTGGCTATGTGCCGTGCAAGAGCACAGTTCTCATGCAACTTCTTCGCTACTGCAGGTATCAAAGTTGTGGACAACAACCGTTTCTCATCTGTAGAAGAGGGTGTTAAAGCTGCTCTTGAGGCTGGTGCTGACATCGTAGTGGCTTGTTCATCTGACGAAGAATATGCAGAAGCAGTTCCTCAGATCGCTGAACTTATCGGTGACAAAGCTATCGTAGTAGTAGCAGGTGCTCCTGCTTGCCAGGCAGAACTTGAAGAGAAAGGTATCAAGAATTTCATCAACGTGAAGAGCAACGTTCTTGAGACTTTGAAAGACTACCAGGCTAAACTTGGTATTAAAGCACTTTAATAATCACCTGAAAAAATAATTTAATATGCGTCCTAATTTTAAAGATATCAAATATTGCGGAGCAGCCGCTTGCAAAGCTGAGGCTCCTGCACAGGAAACTTGGAAGACCCCTGAGCAAATCGACGTTAAAGGGATCTACACCGCTGAGGACCTAAATGGTATGGAGCATCTGAATTATGCAGCAGGTGTCGCTCCTTTCCTTCGTGGACCTTACAGCACAATGTATGTACAAAAACCTTGGACTGTTCGTCAGTACGCAGGTTTCTCTACAGCTGAAGAGTCAAACGCTTTCTATCGCAGAAACCTGGCTGCTGGTCAGAAAGGTCTTTCTGTAGCATTTGACTTGGCTACACACCGTGGATACGATGCTGACCACCCAAGGGTAGTTGGTGACGTAGGTAAAGCTGGTGTAAGTATCTGTAGCGTTGAGGATATGAAGGTTCTTTTCGACCAGATTCCTCTAAACAAAATGTCAGTTTCTATGACTATGAACGGTGCCGTTCTTCCTGTTATGGCATTCTACATCGTAGCAGGTCTTGAGCAAGGTGCCAAACTTGAAGAGATGGCTGGTACTATCCAGAACGACATCTTGAAAGAGTTCATGGTTCGTAACACTTACATCTATCCACCTGAGTTCTCAATGAGAATTATCGGCGATATCTTCGCTTATACTTCTAAATATATGCCTAAGTTCAACTCTATCTCTATCTCTGGTTACCACATGCAGGAAGCAGGTGCTACCAACGATATCGAGATGGCTTACACTTTGGCTGACGGTCTTGAGTATCTCCGTACTGGTGTTAAAGCCGGTATCGATGTAGATGCTTTCGCACCTCGTCTATCATTCTTCTGGGCTATCGGTATGAACCACTTTATGGAGATTGCCAAGATGCGTGCTGCACGTATGATCTGGGCAAAACTTGTAAAACAGTTCAATCCTAAGAACCCTAAATCTCTATCACTAAGAACACACTGCCAGACTTCAGGTTGGTCACTAACTGAGCAGGATCCTTTCAACAACGTAGCTCGTACTTGTATCGAGGCTATGGGTGCTGCACTTGGTCACACTCAGTCACTTCACACCAACGCTCTTGATGAGGCTATCGCACTTCCTACCGACTTCTCAGCTCGTATCGCACGTAACACCCAGATCTACATCCAGGAGGAGACCAACGTATGCCGTGGTATCGACCCTTGGGCTGGTTCATACTATGTAGAGACCCTTACCAAAGAACTTGCTGACAAAGCTTGGAAACTTATCCAGGAGGTTGAAGAACTTGGTGGTATGGCTAAAGCTATCGAGACAGGTATTCCTAAACTTCGTATCGAAGAGGCTGCTGCCCGTAAACAGGCTCGTATCGACTCAGGTATTGAGAAGATCATCGGTCTTAACGAGTACAGACTTGAGAAAGAGGATCCTATCGAGATCTTGGCAGTGGACAACACTAAAGTTCGTGAATCTCAGGTTAAGAGACTTCAGGAGCTTCGTGCTAACCGTGACAATGCAAAAGTTAAAGAGTGTCTTGCAGCTATCACTCACGCAGTGGAGACTAAGACCGGTAACCTTCTTGAGCTTGCTGTTGAGGCAGCTAAGAACAGAGCTACCCTTGGTGAAATCTCTGACGCTTGCGAGGCTGTAGTAGGCAGATATAAAGCAGTTATCCGTATGAATACAGGTGTTTACTCATCAGAAGTTAAGAACGATTCAGAGTTCGAACAAGCTAAAGTTAAAGTAGCTGAATTCGCTAAGAAAGAGGGTCGTCAACCTCGTATCATGATCGCTAAACTTGGTCAGGACGGTCACGACCGTGGTGCTAAAGTGGTAGCTACCGGTTATGCTGACTGCGGTTTCGACGTGGATATGGGTCCTCTATTCCAGACTCCAGAAGAGGCTGCTAAACAGGCTGTTGAGAACGACGTACACGTAGTGGGTGTATCTTCACTTGCTGCAGGTCACTTGACACTTGTTCCTCAGATCGTTGCTGAGCTTGCTAAACTTGGCCGTGAAGACATCCTTGTAGTTTGTGGTGGTGTAATCCCTGCACAGGACTACGATGCACTTTACTAAGCCGGTGCAGCTGCTATCTTCGGTCCTGGTACAAAAGTAGCTTTGGCTGCTTCTACTATCGTTGACCTTTTGTCACAGAGATTCTAATCTGATTAAGATAGAATATAATAAAGTAAGAGGCCTTCAAATCTGAAGGCCTCTTTTTTATTATTATATATTCTTGACAGCTTTTACTATCTCTTCTGCGGGGAGGTCGGGGTCAAGGATAAGGTGTGGTCTGGCGTAGTGTATATTCTGCTCTGATTTGGCAAGTTCTTCTCCGCCACCTGTTATATTGAGCATAATCACATCTTCTTTGGATACTTTATCCTCTTTGACTGCGGTAGCAAGTGAGGCTACAGCGACAGCAGCTGCATTGTGGATGTCGATACCCTCAAGTTCTGCAAACCTGGCCTTCCACTGGTGAAGCTCATCGTTGGTCACTTTGAACATGTCACCGCCGGCGTCTTCCATGGCATCAAAAAGGCCACCTGCGATAGAGTATGGAGGTTTCCTGTTGGAAAGGACCTTGGCATCTATCACGGCAGCGGCATTGCGTGCCTGATCGGGGGTCATATCGACCAGTTGCCTTGAATGGAGCTTCCATGAATCGTACATGATGGTGAATGGGTCGTTCTGTGAAGGGTAGAGTTTCATTTTGTGTGTACCCCAACGGCCGTCTTCGATAAGTCTGAGGTTGTTCTCCCAGGCGGCAATGGTACCTGTGCCGCTGCCGATGGCCTGGAAATATGCATCTGGTATCCTTCCGATAACCTCTACGGCAGAGAGGAGGGTAGTACCCATACCGTCACGACGTGCCACATTCTTGGCTCCACCTTCGGCCATAAAATCGGGATCTGTACACACTTTGTCGGCAAGTGCTATGGCATCAAAATAGTCTGAACCTTTTGGGGAGGCTATTATTTTAACACATTCATTGAGAGGCTCTGTGAACCAAAGGGCATTGATGTTGTCCTCAGGGATAGATATCAGGAGTGGGATGTTGTTCTCGGAGCACACTTTGGCGAAGGCTCTCGCAGTGTTTCCTGCTGATGCCACTACCAGTGTCCTTTTGTTGTCGGCAGAGAGTCTTCCGCAGACAGAGTAGGCTTCTGTCTCCTTGAAGGAGCCGGTGGACATTCTTGCCCCCATCTTTGGCCACCATCCGGAGAAGGTGATATAGAGATTCTCGAGTCCGAGTTCGGATGCAAGTGCAGTGCTTTTGTATGTCACAGGGGCGCATGAGCCTTTCAGTGTCCTGCGTACAGGGAGCCAGCCTGCATATCTATAGAGTCCCTCAAGATCCTCTCGGGGTGTATATTGTTTCTCTTCATATTCAGCCCTTATGAGACTTGGCTTTTCGCAATCGGGGTCTGCAAGAGACCATCCTGAATCTTCAAATTTATGTTTGTCTGCGAAGCAGACGAGTGTGTATCCGGTGGCTTTGAATTCCATATCTTTCAAGTTGTTTTATTTCTTTTCAATCGCTTGCAAGGCTACTTCTGCAATGTCTATTACCGGGATTGCTGAGTGCCTTTTGAATGTGTTTTTACAGAGTGGGCAGGCTGTCACTATGGCGTCGGGAGAGGCCACGGTGAGGTTGTTGAGTGCATTCTCTATCAGCCTTTTCCTCTGTTCATCCCCCAGACTGAGGCTGCCGAGGCTTCCGCCACAACATATGCTCTCAGCTCCGTTCTTTGTCCCCTCGAGCAGTTCACCTGCAGCACGGATTATATCTCTTGGCTCCTCATATATACCGCACCCCCTTCCGAGCTCGCAAGGGTCATGGTATGCAAATTTAATATCAGATTTTGATATATCAATCCTCTTTTCAGAGATAAGTCTTTGGATGTATTCGGTATGGTGCAGGATCTCTATACCTTCCAGTTTGTAGTTCTCCTTGAATATCCGGTAGCAGATGGGGCAGCTCAATAGAAGGGTGGTAGCCCCTGATGCCATTATTATACTGGTGTTTTTCTCTATCATCTGCTGTGCTGCATCGCGGCGACCGGCCATAAGCATTGGCCTTCCGCAGCAGATACCACCATTTTCGTCCATTATGGTGTAATCTTCCCCGGCTTTCTCCAGAATAGAGACAAGGGATCTCTTTATCGCCGGGGTGAGGTGTGTCATGCACCCGGCAAAATAGAGAATCTTGCCGCTTCCCTGAGGGATAAACTGCTTCCCGTCTATCGATGAGTAATCGGGTGTGAGATTATATTTCCTGGTAGAACGCTGTGCTATCCTGAGTTTATCCCCCTCAACCCCTACAGGGCATACAGAGGAACATTTTCCGCAGAGGAGGCATTTGTCGCTTATCTGGTCGATTCTCTTTTTGTTGTTGCGTTTCAACTGCCTGTTGAGGTAGACTGTGGCATCCTTGATATTGGCCTTGGCTGCACTCAGAGGGCAGGCATCAATGCACACACCGCAGCCCGGGCAAGAGTAGACTTGCAGTCTCGAAATCCCTTTGCGGGAGTATCTGATGGGGATACCTGCATTGCGCATAGGGATGAGGAGTATCTCAGCCGGGATGTGCATATATCTGCTGAAGGGGAGAATGAACATGAACACACCCAGTGCAATCGAGTATGCCCACCACACGGGGAGTGCCTGTGTAGGGTCGCTGTAGAATGAGTGCAACAGGTGATTGAGCGTCTTGGTGAGGAAAGATCCGCCGCTTATATCAGCGGTGAACCCCTCTGCCAGAAGTCTCAGCGGGAAGATGCTCCACAATGAGTATAGTCCGATGAGGTCGGTAAGGCTTGGTCTGGTGGTCCTTCTCATCCCGAAAAGTAGGGAGTATGCCCTTTTGAGCATAGCCAGAATGATTCCGCTAAGAATCATAAGGAGGAAGAAGTCCATCAGGAAGAAGAAGAATGATCCCGACATTGTGTGGTCTGTCACCGCGACGAAGTATCTGAAGAAGATGGGGTACCATATACGGTGAATCCTCTCTGGTGTATACAGGAATACCTCTATGTGACCTACCACTATTATCATGAACCATCCGAAGGCGATGCTTGAGTGCATATATCCCAGGAGTTTGTTCCTCTTCCATAGTTTGACGTGGAAAAGGCAGTCACAGAACCACTCCTTGATATTTTTGGCCATTATCCTGGGGTTGATCAGGGAGAGGAAGAATTTTTTTCTGTCCCCAGGGGTCAGTTCGTATATCACCCTTATTGCCCCTGCGATGCACCAGACCAGGACAAAGGTCATCCCCAGTACAAAGGGCATGATGAAGCTGTTGAATCCCGACGGGTGAAGATAATCTACCATAACTTGCTTATATTAAGGATTATACTGCGGGTATTTATTCCGCGTGGGCACACCATTGTGCATTTTCCGCACAACATGCAGGCTGAGAGCATCTTGCGGACCTCTTCATTTCTCCCCCTCTGGAGATTGAGCAGCACCTTCCTCACGCTCATTCCGGTGTATCCGGCAGATGTGCAGGTAGCACTGCAGGAGCCGCACGCCATACAGCGGCGGGCATCGGGTTCAGCCTTGCATACCTTCTCAAATAGGCTCCTGTCCACCTGATCCATATTTATTGCGGAGCTGGGTGAAAGGGAAAATCCAAATTTATTCATCTCTGCTTCCCCTTATTTGATAATCAATTTCCAATGCGGCAGAGCGTGCCTCTGCCAGTGTCTCAGGGACGGTTTTGGGACCTGTGCAGGCACCGGCGTAGAATACCCCTCCCCTGGGTGAGGATGTTATGTCAGAGATATTGTTTGCACTCTGCAGGAAGTGGTCTGAATCGGTGGGGAGTGATATCATCGATGCCAGTTTGGTGCTGTCAGGGTTGCAAAGCATGCCCGACATCAGGACAAGCAGGTCCAATGTCACCTTGATGGGTTTCCCCAGGAGTGTATCTTCTGCCTTGATTACCACCTTGCCATCTATATTCTCGCTCACCTCAGAGACCCTTCCTCTGATGAAATGGATGCCGTGATCCCTTTGGGCTTTGGTGTAGAAGTCCTCGAACTTCTTCCCGAAGAGCCTCAGGTCCATATAGAAGCAGTATATGTCTGCATTGGGGTGCATCTCCTTGAGTTCAATGGCCTGTTTGATGGCGGTGATGCAGCACACTTTTGAGCACTGCCCATTGCCGGCCTTCTCGTCACGCGAACCGACGCAGTGGACAAATCCAACTTTCTCTCTGGATGATTTGTCTATCCTCTCATCTTTCGCACCATTGAACCACCTCTCCAGGTCGGAGTTTGTGATGACGTGGTTGTAGATGCCGTATCCGTACTCCTCTTTGCGGGAGGCTTCAAACATCTTGAACCCTGTGGTCATCAGGATATATTTGGTGTTGATAGTTACGCCATTAGAGAGGATTATGTTGTAGCTCTCATTCAAACGGTTGACCTGTGATATCTCTGTATTGAGAAAGATGTTGGCCCCCTTGCTCTCGGCTGTCAGGCTGTCGATGAGATCTTTGGCCGGAGTGAGGTCTGGAAAGAGCCTGTTCCACTCTGCCACGTGTCCGCCAAGGTGGTCACTTTTCTCTATTATGATAGGGGTGTGGCCCATCCTGATGAGTTGCTTAGCAGCCTCCATACCAGCGATGCCACCACCTACTATTACTATTATATCCTTCATGTTCAGATCTTTTTAAAAGCATTTGATCCCAGATGGGAGCTCTGGTTTCATGATGTCTTTACTGTTGAGTCCCTTGTATTTTTCTTCAGGATTATACTCTATACCTATCTTGTCCAGGAGTGGCTCCACTGCCACTTGATGGAGCTGGAGACCTAAGTCCCATGGGTCATAGCCCAATACCAGCCCAGCTACCTCTTCATATGTGAAGACAGGTATTCCGAAACCGTTCTGGCCGTATGTTTTCCCCTCCATCTCCGCTATTACATATTGCCATCTGTCGAGGAAGTATGGGCATCCGGGGCAATTGGTAATAATCATGTCAGGCTTGTATGGGGCCATCGACTCGAATTTCTTGTGGGTATTGGAGATGGAGTAGCCCCTGTTGGCCTTGACGTGGTATTGCCTGAAACCGTAGCCGCAGCAGTGCCTCCTCTCGGGGTAGTCGATTATATTGCCGCCCCACGACTCTATCATACCTGTCAGGACGTATGGGTACTCTGCACCGCCGACACCCTTTGACGGGAACATCTTCGAATAGTGGCAACCTATATGCTCCACCACCTTAAGAGGCTCACCTGTCTCTTTGTTGACAAGGTGGAATTTTGCCTTCTCAGCTATCTCGTTGCGGAACTTGAATATAAGGTCACTCGAGTGGGCGAGGTATTTGGGCTTCTTGAACTCCTTGCGGCAAGATTTCCAAAGCATCTCCCTTATCCTGGCTTCCAGCTCGGGGAACTCGTGCCAGGTCTCAAGTATCTCTGTGTAGTTCCCGAAGGAGGTGATGCAAGAGGCGACATAGTTCTCATAACCCGCCTCAGTCATCAGAGCGAACTGCCTGGCCACTATGGTCATAGCGGTCTCCTGTGGAATGGTATCGCAGTGGTATGCTATACCTCCACAGGTGGTATGGTGCTCATTTTCATATATATCCTTACCAAGGACATTCCTGCAAATCTCCATAAACATCTTCTCCGAGGCGGGGAAGAAATTCTGGCGGATACAGCTCCGTACATAGTACCAGTTGTCGTCAGGAATCTCCTTCTGGTAATCACTCCATATTTTCTGTTTCCCTTGATAAATCATACTCAGTCGTTGTTGAGATGCTCATTTGAGCAGTGTTCGAATGTGTGTCTGAAGTACTCTTCCATATCCATCCCCATCTCCTCTGCCTTGGCCCTTGAATATCTCTCCACACACTCCATCCTCTCGGTGGCCCCTGTGATATCAAAAATTTTCTTGAGTTCGTCGAGGGACTCCTGTGGTATATCCCTCAATGCCCCCGGACCGGTGCCGTGGAAATTGGCCCCTTGTCTTGCATAGCTCTCCTCAAGGTGTTCGGTGTGCCATTTCCATACAGGGCCCGACTCCACATGGTCCTCCCATTTGAAGGTGTCGGGGTGGATGCAGTAGCCGTATTTGAGGATATTGCCGGTCATTATTTTTGTAAGGGGGTAGAGTTGTCTCCCCTTTTCAGACTCCACGAAGTATCCCAATCTTGCAGAGAGGTCCCGAAGTGCCATAATGACCAGCCCTGGACCATTCTTCCTCGGGCATCTGGTAAGGCAGGAGAGGCACTCTCCGCAATACCAGATAGTGTCACTTTTCAGCAGTTTCTCTATCTCCCCGTCATCGCCCCTCTGGATAGTGTCGACTATCTTGCGGGGATCATACTTGTAGAACTCCGCAGCAGGGCAAATGGCCGTGCAGGTCCCGCAGTTGATGCAGGTCTTCAGACCCTCCTTTATCCTGTAATCCTCTTTTAACAGATCGTATAGTTTTCCCATAATTACCCTT
>JAZRHK010000166.1:0-35478 GCA_045644725.1 Candidatus Coprenecus sp.
CCTTACCGCTCATTTCACTTTTATTATAATACCACCATTTCTGAAAGATGGCTATGATTATCCATAAATAAAATACACCCTTTGGTAAATATATCACCAATCTGTGATATTGTAAATTCTATAACAAAATACCTATCATAATAACAATTTCCATCAGTAGGTTTCTCAGTTGCTGCTTGACAGATGGGTTAAGATTGTTGGACAACTTTTCTGCTAAGGCCCGATATGGTTTCATCACTTGGGATATATGTGTCTTCTGTGAGCAGTATTTCCTAAGAAGAGCCTCAACCTTGACTAAATCATAATCGCAATGTTCTAATAGTAGTTGATTTTTCAGGTCCGTCAAATTTCCGCTTGCAGTTTCTACACCCTTATCAACGATTGCCTTATCCAAAAAGTCCCACAAAGGTTTTGAGTTACTGCACAAAACTGATTTAATAGAGGTATCTGTAATGTTGAGGCACTGGCGCAATTGTTCCTTACTGTTGAGGTTCATCTCAAACCTCAACGTTCCATTAAATGAAGATAATAGTTTGTCTTTATCCTCAACACAATTCAAGAAATTTCGGTTACTTGCCCTCTCTAACTCTTGCTGTTTATCATAGATGGTCAAACGTCGTTTATAACTCTTAGTCTGGACGTTTTTTTCTATAATGAAATTGTCCCCTATGTTCCGAACGAGATACTTATTAAAGTTAGCGACACCTGCTCTGATGGATTTTGTCAAATCCTTATAATCGGGATGAATTACATCTTGGCAGACATCTGCTTTAACTACCTCGCCATCGGAAAGTATTCCATCAATATTGAGATTGCAGAACCCCAATTCATTTATGTTGCTTAAGCAAATCCTAATGTTATCCTTATTTATCAGACTTGGATAATCATCTTTCAAAATTTTCCCCGTGAATTCTATGACCAATTCTCCCTCTGTGTAATCTGCTTCTATATATAATGAATACGGGGATTTTATAGATAACTTCTGTTCCTTGATTATACCATCTCTTATTATACTTTGAAATTCATTCTCATTTATATTTTTAATGTTATCTATGGTTGATATAATTTTTAATTTATCGAATTTTAACACTACGTTTTCATATTTTTTCTTTTTTATTATTCTCAAATACCTCCTTAGAAAACCAAAAACTTCACCTTGATAAGTGGTTATAAGGAGATGTTTCCTATTATATAATAGTATAGTTGCAATTGATTGTAAAGAGAAATTTTAAATTTTTAAATATCTTTGTAGCCACTTGACAAAATAGACAATACGAGTATAATCATTTATAAGATTGTTCGAGACTTTTATTGGTTGTCCTACTAAATAAGAAAAGGTCAGCATATCGCTGACCTTTTTTTGTTGCTTATAGTCCCGCTGGAGATGGTCCAATGTTTTGGTTGTTGTCCAGCCAAAGTGTTGGTTGTTGTTCAGTTTTCCGGCCAGGTCTGCAAAATCTTGTTGGACCTGGCCGGGTGTTGTTTTGTAAGTTATTGATATATAGTGGTATGAAAATATCTGTCCGTCCAGGTCGGACACTTTTTTGCAGACCTGGCCGAAAAGTGATGCGGAAATTCAGTGGATATTTGGTGACTTATCCTATGGGCTGATGTATGGCCATACAATCAAGCCTAATGCAGGTGGGAGGGTGATGGTATTCGGTAAGGTTATACGAATAGTGAGATGAGGTAGAGTGCTGTGATGGTGGTGAGGCCGAGTATCAGGGTGAGGAGGGTCTGGGTCCTGTAGCCGTTCTGAGGGGAGATCCCGCCGAAGTTTGTGACTACCCAGAAGTAACTGTCATTGGCGTGCGAAACAGTCATTGCCCCGGCGCCTATTGCCATAACTACCAATACTGCATCTATGGGTGCAGTCATTCCCAAAGCGTACATAAGGGATTCAGAAGATGAGTACATGCCCATAATTCCTGCTGTGGTGGTCATGGCCACTGTGGATGACCCTTGGGATGTCTTAAGTATAGCGGCAATGACGAAGGGGAAGAAGATGCCGATTCCGGAGAGAACTCCAGCGTGCTGCTGTATATATTGGACGAAGCCAGCCTCTGTTATTATCTGCCCGAGGACACTTCCCGCTGCGGTGATGAAGATGATGGGGCCCGCTGTCTTGAGCGACTCCTGTGTTATGTCGTAGAGTTGTGTGCCCTTTTTCTGTCTTAAGAGGAGCGGCATTGCGCTGAGCAGACCTGCCGCAAGGGCAATAATGGGCTTCCCGAGGAATAGAAGCAGTTCCCCTGCAAATCCTCCAATCCCCGCAAATACAGATATTGATCCGCCGGCCATCAGGATGATGGGGAGGACGATGGGGGTGATTGATGCAAATGTGGAGGGGAGATTCTCCTGCTGATAAGCCTCAGAGATCTCTTCTATGTCGAGTTCCTCGTCAGATTTGACCTTGGTCCCTATATATGTGGAGAAAAAGTATGCTGCTGTAAGGGGGATGATGGAGATTCCCATCCCGAAGAGGATTACCCAGAGGAGGTGGTTCTCCAGACCAAGCATTCCGGCTGCAGCAATGGGACCGGGTGTAGGGGGGATAAATACGTGTGCCAGATATAATCCCGCCGAGAGTGCTACGGTAAGTGATACGGATGAGAAATTGCTTTTGCGGCTGAGCCATTTCCTGATGGGGTTTACTATGATGAATCCGCTGTCGCAGAATACGGGGATGGAGACAATCCAGCCGATGAGCATTATGGCGAGCTGTGGGAAGCGGGTTCCGATAATCCTTATTATTGCGTCAGCAAGTGTGATGGCTGCACCTGTCTTCTCGAGGATGAGACCGATGATGGTCCCCAGGATAATCACTATGCCGATGCTGGCAAAAATGGATGAGAACCCTTTGCCGATGGTGTTTGGGATGCTCTCCAGTGGCAAGCCCACTGCAATGGCCAGGATGAGGGATATCCCCATAATGGCGAGAAAAGGGTGGACTTTCCATTTGGAGATGGAGTATATCATCAGGGCAATGGCGATGACGAAAATGATGATGAGTGTGGTGCCGGAAATCATAGCTGCTCTTTTTTTCAAAGATAGGTAAATTTTTGCCATCTTTGTGCAGATATGAAGAAGATACTGTTCATTTGTCACGGCAATATCTGCCGCTCTCCGATGGCGGAGTTTGTATTCAAGGCATTGGTTAAAGTGTATGGCTTGGAATCACTATTTTATGTTGAATCTGCAGCAGTTACAACAGAGGAGATAGGGAATCCGATATATCCACCTGCCAAAAGGTGTCTTACGCAGCATGGCATCCCTTTTGATTCTGGAAAAAGGGCCCGTCAGGTGACCCCTGAGGATTATAAGAAGTTTGACTTGCTCATTTGTATGGATGAATCCAATGTGCGCCGTCTGCGCAGGATTGTGGGGGATGATCAAGATGGTAAGATACATCTGATGATGAGCTATACAGGGAATTTCAGGGATGTGGCAGACCCTTGGTATACAGGAGATTTTGAGACTACCTTCCAGGATGTCCTCGAGGCATCGGAAGCTTTTTTGAAAATGATATAAAATGAGAAAGCTATTGAAATTTACAATGTTTGCCTTGATAGGGCTGTTGGTGATGGTGTCGGTGACATCATGCGAAAAGAAATACTCCCGTCTGGAGTATGGTTTTTCCAGAAGTTATCCGGTTGCCACTTCAGCTGGTTCTTTGGAGACCATAGCAGAACTTGAGGCTATTTGTCTGAAATATCTAAACAGCAGTGAGGCTGCAAAGAATTTGGAATTTGCAAACATGTCAGAAAAAGGAGCTGAGGCCATTGCTGTGGCTTATTTTGATGCTATGATAGTGGAGATGGATAAAGTGGAATTGAAAATTGAGGATGGAGATCACTATAGTGTGGCTCTTCAGAATGTCACCACCGATCATACCAGGATAATTAAAGAAAAAAGATATTCTAACGATTAGTATTATGCACTACTTATTGATTTTATTGGCAGTATCACTTGCCGTTTCCGGCCTGGGCTGGATTTATTTCATCTACTTTTTCAGTATAGGTTATGGTTTCGGTGTGTCGGCTCTAGCTTTGACTATAGCAGTCTTATTTAAGGATGTACTGTCATTGCCTGCTGCACTTCTTTGTGTGGTTATGTTCGTGTTCGGATGCAGACTTGGCCTTTATCTCCTTACCCGTGAGAAGAGATCCACTGAGTATAGAAAGATTCTTTATGGTCCGGATGCAGCGAAGAAAAAGCCCCTTTTTGTGGTTATTGTTGTGTGGGTGTTCTGTGCCCTACTATATGTTGGTCAGGTAAGCCCAATAGCTTTCTATCTTGCAAATGCAGCTTATGGTCTGGAAGTGAATGATATCTGGGTATGGATTGGCGCAGCAATGATGGCTGTAGGTGTTCTTCTGGAGGCTGTTTCAGATGCACAGAAGAAAGCTGCCAAGAAGAAAAATCCTAAGAGATTTGTCGATACAGGCCTTTACAGACTTGTCCGTTGCCCTAACTATTTGGGTGAACTTGTGATATGGACCGGCTCTTTTGTTGTATGTTTTGGAGCAGCATGCTCTGTATGGCAATGGGTTATAGCTGCTATCGGCTACATAGGCATCGTATATGTTATGTTCAGCGGTGCCCGCAGACTCGAAGTGAGACAGGCTGTGACCTATGGCAATGATCCTGAATTCCAGAAATATGTAAAGAAAACCCCAATCCTTCTCCCATTTGTACCACTTTATAGCGTGGCAAAACATGAATGGTTGAAGGCGTAAGGATTTTATATGGTACAGAAGGCTGTGCCGAAAATAGAGATAAAGGGGCTTGACTAATCAGTCAGCCCCTTTTGTTATGCCTGATGGGTTGCCCTATCCGTTCTACAGGAACTGTTTGAGGAGGTGGCGTGACCTCCGCAGCAGGTTAGTAGCTGTTCCAGCTTGCAACCTCCTTGATTGATTTGCGGATTTTGCGTCGTGTCTGTGTGTCGGGATAACCGAGGGAGATGAGTAGTGGAACCCTTCTGGATCTGGGGATGTTGAGAGCCTTCTTTACTTTCCTCTCATCAAACCAACCCATAATACAGGTCCCCAGACCGAGGTCGGCAGCCTGAAGGCAAAGGTTCTCCACTGCCATTCCGATATCCATAAGTCGGAACTCCTTCCCTTTCAGAAGGCCACCCAATCTGGTGGTAAATCCCGGAGTCTCCAGCACTACTGCGATTATTACGGGTGCCTGGACTGCCCATTTGTTCATCCCGAGGCCGGCAGCAAGTGCAGCCACCTTGTCTTTCAGTTCCGGCTCATTCACTACAATAAATTTCCAAGGTTGGGAGTTGTTGGCCGATGGGGCAAGACGTGCAGCCTCAAGACATTTGACAATCTTCTCTTCCTCTACCTCTTGGGGTAGGTATTTGCGGTCACTCTGACGGACCCTTATCAATTCTGAAAATTCCATATCCCAAAGATAGTAATTTTTGTACTTTTGCAGCTGGCTTTTGCTGATAAACGGCCAGATGAGGATATGTTTGAAAATTTAAGGGATATAAGGGAAAGGAACAATGTTGTCCGACAGAAGATGGTCGATTATCTGAATGATAATCCCAGACTTATTACACCGGAGCTTGTCAGTGAGGTGGATCCTGCAGGGGTGATGCCGGTTGAGGAGCTTTATTATGCTCTTTTTACAGGGGCTTGCGGACTCGATGAGGTGGAGTATGAGGAGGACAGGCGTATGGGTTGTGAGTATTTCCGTGAGGCACTCTGCCATCTGGACCCCAAAACTTATGCGGATAATCCATACTACAGGAATATCAGGATACCTGAGGCCAGATTTGGCCGCTGGGAACTGGTGTATCAGGAGTATGCCCCATACGAGGCATTCATTTACCAGGATGTGAGACTGAAAGGGGATTCCCGTGAAATTCCTCTCCTTGGATACTTTACAGAGCAGTTCAGATACCCATCTGTCATGGAGGATGGTCACGAGTGGATGTCGATAAAACCGAGCGAACTGGAGACACTTACTGACTCTATAGGGAAGGCCCATGGCAGGGTTATAACTTTTGGACTTGGTCTGGGTTACTATACATATATGGTCTCATTGAAGCCGGAGGTGACAGATGTTACAGTGGTGGAGCGTTCGGAGGAGGTCATAGAGCTTTTCAAAACACATATTCTCCCGCAGTTTTCACATCCTGAAAAGGTGCATATAATCCATTCGGACGCTTATGAATATATGGATCATCATATGGAGGCGGGAATGTATGATTATGTTATGGCTGACTTGTGGCACGATGTCTCTGACGGCCTTGACCTCTATCTGAAGTTCAAGAAGAGGGAGTCACGTTTCCCTGGGACCGAATTTGATTACTGGGCAGAGAGTTCACTCCTCTCGGCTGTAAGGTGGCAGTTGTTTGATCTGATACTCGCCACATCAGAATCGGAGGAGGTGGCATTAAGTAGACTTTCAGACTCATCGCTGAAGAAAATTGTCTCCACCCAGGCAGGTTCCACTTCCAAAATCTGAGCCGATTATATATATGAGTTTGGATATTAGGGGAGGAGAGTGCCGATATTTCAAATAAGTATGTTATATTTGCCTGATATGAAAATCTTAAGGGGTACATTTCTCATCTGCATTTTGCTTCTGGTCCTTCACTCTTGTGGAGAGGGCCCTGTTGTCTCCCCTGAAGATCCCGAAACTGCACCGGCTCTGTTATATGCCGCCCCTGAAAACAGCGGGTTCAGGAGGGTAGGTTATTTTCCGTATTATAGGGATTTGAGTTCAGCCGGAATTCCGGACAGCACACTGCTGCGACTCGATGTGGCCTGCTTTGCATTTGCTGAAATACAACCCGATTTTACAGTTAAGGTCCCAAGTCCAAATGAGTTCTACAATCTGGTGAGAAGGTGCAGTGAACTTGGTGTGAAAGTATTCCTGAGTTTCAATGGAGAGCACTCCATTTATGCCAGGATGGTCACCAAAAGGGGTTATAGGTCCATCTTCATAAATTCCCTTATGGAGCTTGTCCAGAGATACGGGCTTGACGGTATTGACAATGACTGGGAGTATCCGAGCACCAAGGATGGATCATCCAGGGGGAATCTCTACCTTATGAGGGAATTGAGCAACATCCTGCACGCCCCCGGTATGAATAAATATCTTACAGCTGCGATCACTTGCGGGAAGTATGTGGGTTCGTATTCAAATGGCATCCTTGATGAGGTCTATCCCTGTGTTGACTGGTTCAATGTGATGACATACGACGATTTCTCTACCACTGAGGCGGGAATTCACCATAGTCCGATGGAGCTCCTTAAAACAGGATACCGATACTGGGTGGAGACCAGGGGAATGCCTTCAACTAAGTTTGTGGGTGGTATCCCTATCTATGGAAGGCCTTCCGGTATGACCCAAAGCGGAACAATCCTCACTTACAGCGGGATTATGGCACAAGGGGGAGATCCTGACGGGAATCAAGCTGAGGTGACATCTTCATCATATAATAATGGCAAGACAAAATATACGGTTTACTACAATGGACGCCCTCTGGTAAGGGAGAAGACAAGGTTCTGTATGGACAAGGGTGTTGGTGGGATAATGTTCTGGGAGGCTGGGCAGGATACCCACGACAGGAGATCTCTGATAAAGGCGGCATACGACGAAATATTCAAGCAACAGATATGAAAAAACTAACAGTTATCCTGGCTCTGCTCCTGGCAGCAATGGCAACAGCTCAGGGACAGATCAGATTCAATTCCGATTTTGAGAGTGGAGCTATAGGTGAGGTCATTCATCTTGATTCCACTACATTTGTGATGATGCAGGAGGACACCGTTTCATTGCACTCTTTTGTGATAAAAGGTTCCTATGATCCCAAGAACCCTGTTGATACAGCCTTGGCTCCCAGTCCTAGATGGTTCTATTTCCAGATGACAGGAGTCAAGGACAAACTTATTTATCTCAATTTCGAGAATACAGATCCACTGAGACCCCTCTACTCCTATGATAACGTGACCTGGGAGAGGCTTGCCCCTTGTGAGGCTGCTTTCAGGAAGGTGTCGAAAAGGTTTGAACATGATACCGTATATTTGGCATATTATCAGCCTTACACATACTCCTACCTTCAGAAAAGACTTCAGGACTGGGGTAGCCATGATTGGGTGAAAATAGACTCCATCGGCCACTCATTTGAGAACCGTGCCATTTACATGATGCATGTAACTGATAGCAATATCCCTGCAGAGGGGAAGAAAAAGGTTTGGCTGCATGCACGCCAGCACCCTTCAGAGAGTCCCGCTTCGTGGCTGACAGACGGATTTATCTCTGCACTGGTGGCTGATACCCCTGAGGGGGCAGCACTCCGCAGGCAGATAGATGCATACATTATCCCCCAAACCAACCCTGACGGCGTAGCCAATGGCCTTTCGCGCAGCAATATTACAGGGGTGAACCAGGAGATCAACTTTGCCCGCACTGCAGACAGCACTGTGGTGGAGGTGCAGTATATAAAGGATATCATTGAGAAACTCAATGGAGAAGGCATTTTTGATGTTGCACTCAATATCCATTCTCAAGTGGCAAACCATGCGTCATATTGGCTTCATAGAGCCAAAGGTACCTCAAAGGATTTCCTCCGCAGAGAGCTTGTTTTGGCAGATTTGACAGCTTCGCTCAATGATTACATATGTCCTGAGGATATGCAGTTTTCAAATCTTGCAGCACGTTATCCTGAGGGGTGGTTCTGGAACCTTGCGGGTGAGAAGACTCTGGCTGTGACTTTTGAAACGTCGTATACTTGCTATTCAAAGAATTTCAATGGTCCATGGCTCGATTCATTGAATCTTCGCGACTTTGGTGAGAGGCTCCTTATGGCAACTGCCGAATCGATGGCACTCTCAGTTCCCGGCAGGGTAATAGTACTTCCCCCTGCGAAGGTGTCTCCCAAGTTCGAGGCTGTGTCGGTGGAGGAATTGACATATATGGGCGATGTGGCATGGAGGGCTGTGAAGCCTAATGCTGTGGTGAAATACAGTGCAGAGATGCTGGAAGCAGGCGATTATGATGTGTATGAGTATGTCTCAGCACCTAATGATGAGAAGCAGTGCAAAGGGGAGAGGGGCTGGAAGCTGATAGGGAGCCATGCCCAGAAACAATCCGGAAAATTGAAATTCAAACATAAAATATCTGAAAAGGGTGGCGTCGCCGGTGCCCTTCTTTTCCTTAAAACCAAATAGATATGAAAAGAAAATTATTGTATTTCCTTACAGTCTTGGTACTTGTATGGAGCTGTTCTGGGGGTAACGATCCTATTGTCCCTACCTATAACAACACCATCAAATCATTCGAGATATTGTCTTCATTGAACAATATGAAATCTGATGGATTGGTGGTAAAGATTGATGATTTCATTTATGTGACTCTCGATGAAGGTGTCAGTCTTGCATCCGTTATCCCTTCCATTGAATCTGGTGAGGGAACTACTTTCTATATCGATGATAAGCCAGTGGATTCTGGTGTGACATCTGTGGATTTGACCAATACCGCAAAACTTGCTTTAGTGTCAGAGGATGGTGAAGCCAATATATATTATATATGTGCTAAAAATGGGGACAAGATTATAGATAATGTGGTCTATAAGCTTATGAAGCAATATGATATTCCTGGAATCTCTATTTCTGCGACCAAGAATGAGACTCTCAAGTATTCATACGGCTACGGTTTTGCAAATGTGGAGGAGATGGAGAGAACAACATCCCAACACCTTTTCAGATTGGCGAGTGTATCCAAAACGCAGACATCCATAGCCATTATGACCCTGGTAGAGAGAGGACAGCTTGAGCTTTCAGACCGTCTGTTCGGTGTGGGTGGCATATTTGAGGAGGAGATTGGCACAGAGGGATTGGTTGCCAATGCTGAGCAAGTGACCATCAAGCACCTTTTGGAGCATACAAGCGGTTGGAGTGGTGAGCATATCTTTACAGAATCCGGAAGTCTTTCAGGCAGCGATGTGCTCAAGAGGATGAACCATGTTGTGCACAATATTCCCATGACGCACCCTTTGGGCACCAAATATGATTATTACAACATGGGATTTGGCCTCCTTGGTTGCGTTATAGAGAAGATATCAGGTATGGGCTACGAGGAGTTTATGCAGAAGGAGATCTATGCCCCACTTGGAGTAAAGGATATATGGGTAGGAAAGGACCTTGCAGGGAGGAGGAAAAACGAGTGTGTGTATTACTCTCAGGATGGCAAAAACGGCTATAGCAATAATATGTATCTTATCAGGTCTCTTGGTGGTCTCATTGCCTCTACAGAAGATCTTATGAAGGTGGTTTCTGGAGTGGACTACGGTGAAGTGGTTCCGGATATCCTCAAGCCTGAAACATTGGATCTTATGTATACTCCATCATCGGCATATAACAGATATGCGCTTGGCTGGAGGGTGAATTATCCTGATTTCCCTCATTGGTCAAGTTATCATGGCGGTACACTTGCCGGAACAGGTACACTTCTGGTCAGGGATAAGAGCAGAGATGCTGCCGCAGTAATTCTTTGCAACTCGAGAAGTTACAAGGATGGTTTTGATGACAGGATGTACGAAATTCTGGACCTGATAATGGAGCGTATCTAGAACTTATAATAGTAATTCAGACCTAGTACCCACTGATTGGGTGTTAGTATCTGATTGTAATTGCGGGCATAACGACCATACATTTGTAGGTCGTTATGCTTGTTTATGGAGATTGTGGTTCCCGCTTCATATCTAACCTCTTTCAGACCTTTGAGCTGATTGAACAGGAAAAGGTGAGGCTCGCACGATATGTAAGGTTTGAATATAGAGTTGGGTATTGAATATTGTGCCTTGATTTCAGACCTCAACAGGATGACTGATTCTTTGAGGGCAAAGGTCTGCTGGAACCTCTCCCTTATTGAGAAAGTAAAATTTGAATGGGAGAGATTGCCGGATGCATCTATCCAATACCTGTGGCTGGTAATCAGGGATACTGGCTCTGAGGCAGGCTTGAAGATTAAGGCATAACCGACAGCCATATTGAAATTTTTGTGGAATTTATATCCGAATGAAGTGTTGAATCTGAATACATCAATATTGGATGAGTTGTCTTTGGTCCTCACCTCCAGATCTGAAGTATTTGATAGATTTTCAATTATATTGAATTTGACGCCCCCCTTTGCCCTTATCCTAAAATCACTGCTTTGGGCAAAACTGGTGCAGTGAAACATGGGCAGAAATATAAGGGATGTGAGTAATATTTTAATTATTTTCATAATTCATTTGTTTATAGTTGCAAATATAATGAATTTGGATTGTCGAAAGGTAATCTAATTGTCTCGCATTTTCTCCAATATTTTGTCAATTTGTATCAATTAGTAAATGTGTGTACTATATTTGTGAGAAATTAGATACTAAAACCAGAATTATATGCAACACTATTATTCCAGATTGGAGACACAGATAAAGGCCAATTGGGACCTGAAAGCTTTGTGCAATTATAAAGGCGAGCACTTTACATTTGGTCAGTTGGCAACCCAAATTGCCAAATTTCACCTTTTCTTTGAGAGTGCAGGTGTGAAAAAGGGCGAAAGAGTGGCAATCTGTGCCAAAAATACCGCCCGTTGGGGTATGGCCTTCTTTGCTTCGGGAACATATGGTACAGTTACTGTTCCTATTCTTGTGGATTTTCACCCCGATAGCGTCAATGGACTTGTTAACCACTCGGAGAGTGTTGTGTTGTTTACTGATGATGATGTGTGGGCAAAACTTGACATTAACAAGATGCCTACCGTAAAAACAGTTATTTCTACCCAGACTTACTCACTTTTGTATTCTGCTACAGAAGAGCTTAAGAATCTGTATGAAACTCTTGATGCTGCTTTTGCTGGGAAATACCCTAATGGTTATGGTCCTGAGCATGTTTCATTTCCTAAGGACAATCTTAAGGACCTGGCTATCATCAACTATACTTCAGGAAGTACCGGAGCACCCAAGGGGGTTATGCTCCGTCATGAGTGCTTGAGTGCAAATGCTGATTTCGGTCAGAGATGGCTCCAGTCGTTCCCTGGAGAGAATATTGTATCAATGCTCCCTATGGCCCACATGTATGGTATGATGTTCGAACTTATATATCCTTTGTGCGGAGGTTCGACTGTCTACTATCTTGGCAAGACACCTACTCCAGCAGTTCTTCTCGGGGCGATGGCAGAGGTCAAACCATACCTTTTGATTACCGTTCCACTTGTGCTGGAGAAAGTATTCAAAGGTAAAGTTCAGCCTATACTCAATAAACCTGTAATGAAAGTGATTACAGCTATTCCTGGTTTGAATCAGATTATTTTCAAAAAAATACGCACCACACTTCTCAATGCTTTCGGTGGAAATCTCCGCTCTATAATTATGGGTGGTGCAGCCCTCAATCCTGATGTTGAGAAATGGTTCAAGAAGTTCAAGATGCCATTCACTGTAGGTTACGGTATGACAGAGGCCGCCCCTCTATTGGCATATGAGCCTTGGACAACCTTCGTTCCCCATTCATGCGGTAAAGCGATTGATTGTGTAGAGATCAGGATAGATTCAGAGGATCCTTACAATGTGGTGGGACAGATTCAGGCTAAAGGTGTAAGCATTATGAGCGGATACTATAAGAATGAAGAGGCGACAAAGGCAGCATTTACTGAGGATGGTTGGATGAATACCGGTGACCTCGGAGTTATGGATAAGGCTGGAAATATTTTTATCCGTGGCAGAAGCAAGAATATGATTCTTACTTCAAATGGTCAGAATATCTATCCTGAGGAGATCGAGGCAGTATGCAATAACCAGCCATATGTAGTAGAATCTGTAGTGGTGGACAGAAAAGGTGTATTGGTGGCGTTGCTCTATATGGATAAGGATAAAATGAAAGCTGACGGTATTGAAGGGGAAGCTGTAGAGGCAAAACTCAATGAGATCAGAAGTACTGTAAATAAGGAAATGCCTTCTTACAGCAAAGTGGGCAAGATTGAAGTGATGGATCAGCCATTCGAGAAGACCCCCAAAATGAGTATCAAAAGGTTTTTATATTCATAAGCAGTTGTTTTTAATGGTGAAAGAGTATATCCCGCGACTCAGTCGTGGGATCTCTTTTTTCAGTATATTTGTGCTATGAACCAACTTTACGCCACTATAACCATTCTTCAACTCAAGAAGATGTTTGATATAGCCTCCATAAAGAGTATCGGTGAGGATTTCTTTATAGGGGATTTGCACTACAAGGAGAAGACGTCTCTACCTTTTTTTAACAATGTTCCTACAAGAATTGATGGTTATGTGGGTCTTTTCTGTGTTTCAGGAAACTTGACTCTTTCAGCCGATCTCAAAGAGTATAGGGTTACGAGAAATACTTTCTCGGTCATTACGCCAGGAAATATAGTCAGGATGGTAGATAATGACCCTAAGGATGGTTGCCATCTGATAGCAGTGGTGATATCATCCAAATATATGGCAAAAATGAGGTTTGATATGGGGGCGTTTTTCAATCAGGCCATATCACCTGTAGCTTATCCTACTATCCAATTGAACAGAACGGAGGTTGTTCTGGCAATGAGGTATTATAGTCTTATAAAAAGGGTGATAGATTCCAACAGGCCTTATGTGGCTGAGAGTATTATGTCATTGTGTACCTCTCTGGTGTATGAAGTGGCCGGCTCATGGAGCGGAAGAAAGAGAGAGATTATAGGAGATATGGATGATGCCAAATCCAGAAACAAGGTTTTGTATGACCGTTTTATCAGACTTGTGGCAAAGTACCATATAAGGGACAGAAGTGTTCAGTTTTATGCTGACAAATTGTGTATATCCACTAAATATCTGGCAAAAGTGGTAAAGATAGCCAGTGGTCAGACACCTTCATACTGGATAGATTCGTATGTGGTGCTGGAAGCGCAGAACCTTCTCCGCTACAGTACAGATACCATCAAGCAAATTGTCTATAAGCTCAATTTTACAAACCAGTCTGTTTTTCAGAAATTCTTTAAAGCCCACACCGGTGTCACTCCACTGGAGTACAGGAAAAGGTAGAGGGCAGGTTATCTCCCGATAACTATTATTCTGAAACTGTATCTGAGATTGTGGTATAGGGATTCTACTGTAATGGTCGAACTCCCTGCATTCAGGCATTTTATGAGCGTGCCGTCAATTTCTGCTGTTTGTGGATTGGATGAAAAGTATACTATGTCATCCATATAAGAGTTTTCAGGATCCAAAATCACACTTAAAGCAATACTCTCTCCCGAATACCTGACAGCAGTATTGTTTTCAGTCATATTCTGATTTCCCAGCATTACTGTCATCCCTTTGGCAACAAGTTTAATCCTGATGAGGATATCTGCCTTCAGCTGGTGCTGTGCGTTTTTCGCAGTCACTGTGACTTCGCCATTGTTGAGGATGGCTACTTTTCCCTCCTGGTCAACTTTTGCGATATCAGGGTGGCTGGAACTCCAGACTAAAGCAGTGTCTGTCATGTCTGTGAAGATGGGGTGAAGGAGAATCGTGTCGTTGGAGGATACGTCCAGAATCTCCCCCTCTTTGAAAGCCAGTGCGGGGTGGTCGATCTTTTTGCCTTGCACGACATGAAGAGTATTGTATATGGAGGTATCCTCTTTGCACACCAGTTTTATTTTTCCCACTCTTTCAATATATTCGGTGTTTCTGAGAATCTCAAGTGAAACTCTCCTGGATATTGTGTCGTGGTTTACCGTCCTTATCCAAGGGGTGCGGTTATCTATATATACATTGCTGTTTGTCAAGTATAGTACAGAGACGTCAGTTTCGTCTCCATTCACTTTGATGGTGTCCCTCTCTGTTTTTATGAATGGTTTTGCCAGCCTGGTCACCGTTACATTTGCTTCCTTCCCATTTGAACAGAAGGTTATATTGCCGGACTTAGGCTCTGTCGCTTCTGATTCAAGGATTTTAACTGTTACACTATGTGGGCCCGAGCCGTTGGTGGGGCTCGTTTCTATCCAGTCGCTTTTTTCCAGGATGGTCCAATCTGAAAAGCTCCTTACATTGATGATGGCAGTCCCCCCCTTGTATGGAAAAGTGATATTTGCCGGTGATACTGAAAAGTGATTGGATGGTTCCTGGGTTACATGGAGTTTTGTGCCTGCTGTGCCGCATATGAAGGTTAATGTGTCTTCGCGGAAGAGGCTGTCATTTGGTGGCGCTATAATTACATAGTTGTGGTCTGATGTAATATATGACCTTATCCATTGGTTTGTGCTCTCCACTTGCCAGTCTGAAGTGGCAGTAACCTTTACGGGTGTCTCTCCCCCCTGTTGCTCAAAATGCAATTCAGATACGGATAGCTCAATTTTGTCTCTTCTGTGCATGTGGGTACATGATGCAACCATCAGGTAGAGAAGTAGAGTGAGAAATTTTGAATATCTGGACATACAGGCAGCACTTCAAATTATGTCCAAATGTAGTGAAAAATGCAGAAAACTTATTGACTTTTGTAAGTTTTCTTATATTTGCACGTTTTTCGTAAATTGGGAAACACTATTGAATGTTGGATTTTTTGCGTAAAAATAAGATTTTTGCTCTAGCCATGATGTTGAATATTATGGCGTTGTCTTCGTGCAACGGTGTGGCGGTGGAAGAGCTTCTGAAAGGGCAAGTAAATCTGGCATTGTCATCAACTGCAGAGATTGAAGTCAAGTCTGTTCAGAATTCTGAATTTGATGATTACAGTTTCATGTTCCGTGGGGTGGATGGATACGGTTCTTCAGATTATTACAGGTATGGAGATGTTGTTATGCCGATGGATTGGTATTTTGGCATATACAATCTCTGTGCAGAGAGCTGTACCAAGGATGATGCTGAGGTTGGTTACGGCAAATTGAGATATTATGGGGAAAGCAGTGCGTTTGCTGTGATAAATGACCAGGTATCAGATGTGTCGGTAATATGTAGAGTGGCAAATTGTAGAGTGAATGTCAAGTTTGACGATTCCATGTATGAGGCATTTGACGGTTTCAAACTGGTGGTAAGAACGGTTGCAGCTCCTGATGAGGAGGAGGCATCTGAAGGCAGTGATCCAGCTGATTCGGAGACTATACGTTCTTTGGAGTTTGATCCGGTCAATCAGACTGGATATTATAATCTACAGGATTTGCCGATAAATATGATCTACACGCTGTATGTGAAGAATTACGGAGCTGAGGAGTATGTAGAATCAGTTTCCGGATATTTTAAGGAAGAAGATACAAATGCTGTCATCTATCCGGCAGATGCCATCACATTCAATGTAAATTATACCGGAGATCCGATTGTCTCACCAAATATTAAATTCGTTGTCAATGGGGAGAGAACTTCTGTAGAGAATAAAATTAACATTGGGGATTATACCCAGGGGCAAATAGAGGAGGAGAAGTAGATATGGGGAGAGGGATAAGAAATATGACAATATCGTTTGTGTTGTGGACATTCACCATTATTGTTCTTATATCCTCATGTTCAGGAATCGATACTCCCATACTTCACCAGACACGAAATTACCCAGTTTCCCTCTCTGCAATATCCAATCAGAATACAAAGATTTCAGTTACAGGGACATCCCTATCTTGGGAAGAGACAGATATTATTAAGCTTACAGCCATCGCCTCAGATGGGAGTATGGCTTCGACTGATCTTTCTGTTTACTCTATAAATCCAAATGACAAGAGTGAGGCTTCATTCACAGGCTTCATAACCATGACATCTGCTCCGGAGCAATGCTACTTTACATACCCTGCAGGAAATGCTATGAGCGTGACGGAAGATGGCAAGATTATAGCCAGGTTCAATCAGCAGGATGGAACGCATAAGCCGTTCATGTATTCAAAGGAGGCATACAATGAATCCGGCATCACGTCCGATTTGAGTTTTGCAGGGGCAATGCTTGCTGTGGATGTGAAAGTGGAAGGGGTCTGCAGCCTTGTCTTTTTTGGAAACAAGTTTGAAGATATGTACCCTCTCGTTATAGATCCGGAAGATGGCAGTTATGTTAATTCTGCTGAGATGGGGTATCAGATACAGGTCCCTGTTCAAAGTAATGGGCCGACATATATTTGTGTCCCTCCGGTGGATCTTGAAGATGGCTTCAGTATAATTCTTGTTGACGGCAACGGCAGTCAGATGATAAGGAGTTTTACCGATGAGACCAAAAAAGGTTATGATTTCTCCGATAAAGCGGGATGGATAATCCCTTTTACGATAAGCGGTACATTCAGCAGGTTTGGTGTGACTCATTCTGATCTGGAATGTAAACATGTCTATACGGACGGACTTCTCAGTGGAACAGCTGTGTCCTTCAAGATGAGCAAGACCGGAGCACCGGATGCGAGGATTCAGGGTTGGGGTGCCACCTTGGTAAAAGCTCTGCCCAACAATCAGTTTGAGATTATAAGGAGTTTTCATTCCGACAAAGGTTCTGCTATTGATGGGGTTACTGATAACATTCTGGAGGTTCAGAACGGTTACCCTCTGATACCGGCAGGTGAGTATATATTTTCCTCTTATTACGAGTGTTATGGAAACAGATATACCATAGGATCAGAAACTGTGACAATAGAGGATCCTGGTGTTAAAATAACATTGGGAGGTTATACTTCATATGACCTGTATCGTGAAGGCAAAGCTGGAGAGGCCAATAAATGTGCAAATAATGCAATATATGGTGTTAAAGCATCCATTAATGTGCACTCTTCCATAATAAGCGACTATACTGCAACATTGGGTGGAGATGCCCTGACACCTTCTTCTACAAGCGGCTCGGAGGTGATTTTCGGTACCATTACCAAAAATGGTTTGGGATCTTATGCCTATGTGCTTGAGGTCACAGTTGGCAACCTGACATTTACAGACAATAGGAATTTCCAGATAACCGGTTTGCCCGTAGAGGTCAGTTTCAAGTCACAGGATAATACATCATGGGGAAAATTGGGTGCTGCAAAATATGATAAAGGGGTTAAGTTCCCTGGAGGTTCTGCATCCGGTGCTCTAAGATCCCCTGCTTTCTATGTGCCAGAGACAATATCGGTAGTTACCTATGTGGACGTTAGCTATAAGGGAGACAATAAGCTATATGTAGAAGCGGCTTCGGCTTCAGTAGGGTCTCCGAATACCAGTGGCGACAATTATATAGTGCCCAACAGTAACTTTGGCCTTTTTGATAATATATCGTCAAAGGGATATGTTGCGCAGGGAGTTAATCTGGATCTCACTGGCGAAAAACCTGCAGTTTTGTATTCAGGCAAAGCAGCTACATTATATAACATGGGAATATACCAAGTCAAAATAGAATATAGATGATAATAGAGAAATATAAGGATATGAGACATCTGAAAATTTTACTGATCGTAACGGCTATAGTGCTTTCATCCTGCACCAAGATCCGACCTGCCGGAGAAGAGCCAGTCGGGGAAGCATTGTTGCAGATAGGGCTCTCTGTAGATGGTGGAATAGAGATTGCACCTACCAGGAGTGGTGAGGCAAAACCAATGGATCCCAACACAGTTCCGTCAGTGGACAGTATGTATGTGGAGCTATATCGTTTCGGATTTAGGAGTGATAAGCCAAATGCGAAGAAGGAGACATGGAACCGAATCTATTTCGGTAAATATGAGGAGGCCAAAAATAAGATCTTCAGGGTGAATGCAGGTGACTGGAAGTTGGTTTCTTTCAGGGGAGACTCTACAGCATGCGGCTTCGATGAGCCATTTTTCTATGCTGCCAAGGAGTTTGAAGTTGATGGCGGACTGGATGAAAAAGGGGAACCAGTGGTAGCAACAGTAGAGGCTACCGCCAAAGTGGAGAATGTAAGGATTGCTGTCAATTTCAGTGAAAATGTCCCGGGATCGTTCTACGATTATTTCGTGAGAATTTCCAATGTGGATGATTCCATGAAAAAATACAAGCAGATTTTGCGTTATCCCAAAGGTGAAACCAGAGATGCCTACATGATGCCGACTGATTCTCTTGTGATAGAGTTTATGGCACAATACGAGTATGGGGACAAGGATAGCTGGAAATATGTCAATCTGTTGAGCAGCGAGTCAAATCCTGATGGGATAATATCCGTAAAGGGCAATGATTTCCTTACCATCTCTTTGGACGTCTCTCCACGTAACGGTAATCTGGTGGTCAATGTCAAAGCAGATGAAAATATTGTAAAGAAGGAGACAGATGTTGAGATAAAGGAATATTGGGCTCCTCAGGATCCGCCCCAGGTAGTTGCAGCAGGCTTTGTCGATAATGACCATGCGGTAGTTGAGGGGGACAATACAGGTAATTCTGCCACAGTGTCGGTAGTGGCGAGAGGTGGCTTGAAAAACTTCTTCCTGACCATTACATCCGATTATTTTGCCAATGCTGGTATCGACATCCCTTTGGGTGAGAAAATAGATTTGGCAAACCCATCTACAGCGCAACCCGGCACCATTGACAAACTCAAGGCGGCAGGTTTTGCATGGGATGACCAGATGCTAGGAAGCAGATCCCTCACTTACTTGAAAATGACAGACTTGTTCAAAAAGATAAATTCTCTGAATCCTGCACTTACTGAGGTTAGGGCACTGGGAACATTTACCATAGAGGTAGTTGATGAGGTTGGTTACAGTACTGTTAAGACACTTACTGCTACAGCATACCCCATCACTCAGGTTCTCTCAATTCCTGAGGGGAGAGTATGGGCAAGAAAGATTGTATCCCCAACTGTTACAATCTCAAAAGGTGTAGGTAAACTCTTCAGACTTCAAGTAAGTTCGGATGGGCAAAACTGGAGCGATCTTACAGGTTACACAAGACTGGATAACTCTATTTTGTCATATGGAACACTTGACGTGGAGCCTAATACCGTTTACCATTACAGATCAGTCTATAATAACAATGAAAACCTTGTCTCGAATGTAGTCACTGTAAAAACGGAGGAAATTTTGGGGATAGGGAACAGCAGTTTTGAGGATTATCATACTACCATTATGCATGTGTCCCCTTTAGGATGGTTGTATGACTATGACAGGGAGTGGTATTTGCCATACAAGGAAAATGAGACAGATCCGTGGTGGGCTGTAAACAGTAAGGCTACTATGCCTGACGGTCACACTGCATGGAGCGTCAGTTGGTGTAAGAATTTCCCATGTACAGCATATTCAACCGATGCACATACAGGCAACAGGTCAGCTATGGTATACACTGTGAATGTAGATAACGTAAATACCGAAGGAACGGCAGTAGGAACAAGTGTCCCTGGTGAGATATGGATAGGTAAAGCGGACAATAGTGGAAATCATACTAAAGATGGCCACTCATTTGCAAGCAGACCGTCATCTGTCTCCTTCTGGTACAAATATCAGCCTAAGGGATCAGAAAAATTTGTTGTTACTGTAATGATATTGGACAAGAATGGACAAAAGATTGGTGGTGGAGAAATATTGGATGGAGCGATGGCCACCGAGTGGACCGAATGTACCATTCCTGTAATTTACGACATAAAGGAGACAAAAGCAGGAAGTATTTATATCAGCTTCAAGTCATGCAGCGGTGGCGGGGTCAATATAGCCAGCTCTATGGAGATCGCCGGCAAGCAGCAGACAGCGCATATGGGTTCTGCTTTGAAGATTGATGATATAATATTGGCTTACTAATTTGGAAATATAAAAATACAGATATGAAAAAAGCGATTTTACTAATGTTGTTGCCGCTTGTGGCATTAACCTCTTGCCGCGTTAAGGAGATTCCTGATACCGGAACACTTGAGCTCAGAATGTCGGATCTCGGTGATTTTATCACAGTTGGCACCAAGGCTACCGATTATTCGGATTTCTCAAATTACGATGTAGTTATAGATGGCCCTACCAAGCTCAAGGCTAAGTTCAGCACTATTGCCGGTGAAGTGGTTGAGTTGGGATCAGGCAGTTATACCATTACAGTAACATCTCCCGATACAGAGCCGGCCGCATTTGAGCAGCCCATCTATCAGGCTAAAGAGGAGTTTGAAATCAATGCAGGCGAGGTAACACCTCTGGATCTTACATGTACACCACTAAACTGTAAGGTGACCATCAATCTGTCAGATAATTTTAAGAAAGAGCTTTCTGCCTATGAGGTAGTTATAGGGAATGGCCTGGGTGAGCTTGTATGGACAAAAAATGCTGAGAAAAATGATTTTTCAGATCAAAAAGCAGGATATTTCCTCCCAAGGGGACTAGAGATAAAAGTGAAGGGCTACCGCAGTATAGACAATACAGAGGCTACAGCAGTCTACTTTATCAAGGATCCCCATCCGGCAGACCACCACATAGTGAATCTGGATGCAAAAGTGACAGGTCAGATAGGTGGTATCAAGATTGATGTGGATACCGATTTCAATGAAAGGAACGAGGATATCAATGTCGACGGTATGGACGAGGACTATGTGGACCGTCCTGACTTTGATGATGATGAAGATGACGGTGACACCCAGCCTGTAATCCAGAACTCTATAGTATGGCAGGGCAATGAGACATTTGCTCCTGTTACACTTACAGCAGAGACCACATTGCAGATGGCCATAACAATGCCAGCAGGTATCGCTTCGTTTGTAGTGGAGGTGAGTGATAATTTCAAGCCTCTTGTTGCTGTAATCACAACTGGTGGTGTACAATATCTCGACCTTATCAATGATAACAAAATTATTGAAAATGAACTTTTGGGTAGCCTCGCTACTGGTGAAGAACTTCTGAACCAGACCGAAGTGCTATTTGATTTGACAGGTTTTGTTGAGATGCTTCTTGCTTTGCAGGGAGAAGAGGATATGATAGTGGAATTCATTCTCAAGGCTACAGACAATAACGGTGATGATCTGATGTTCATGGATGACTATCCTGTAGTAACAATGATAATCCCCAAGGCGTCCGGCTCAAACTAAAATAATCAGATGTAATGAACAGATATATACATAAATCATTTATTTATCTGCTATGTACACTCCTGCTCTCCTGTACTCAGTCTGAGGTGGGGAGTTATGGCTACCTGACAGTTGGGGTGACTGATGAGGTTAATGCCGATGTTCAGGTTAAAGCTGGTGAAGAAGAGGTAGAGGAGGATGATGTTGCAGTCCCTGAGGCCTTCAAGATTCAAGTGGTGGATGCAGATGGGAATGTTGATGCTGAAATAGAGGATCATAAAACTATAACAGCGGAGTCTCCCATTGCCCTTTTGATGGGCAAGTATACAGTAAAGGCTAGTAGTGGAAACCCTGCCTCGGGATTTAATGAAGATTATTCATCGTGGTATGGGGAGAGCAGTGTGAGAATTTTTTCGGAGAAGAGTGCATCAGTAAATATTGTAGCCAAGATATCCAAGGTGATATTCACGGTCTCTTTCCCTACTGATGAAGAGTTCCAGAAGATGTTCCCATCATATTCCCTTGCTGTCAAGTCAGGAGAGGGTGATAAAAGTGAAACTTTGACATTTTCCAATACTGCCGCAGTCGGCCAGGGTGCTTTTACTGATGTTGCATATTTTGTTGTACCGGAGAATAAGAAACTTACATATACTCTTACAATGAAAAATAAGGATGGTGCTCAGTATACCTCTACTCAAACCATAGACAATGTGGCTGCGGCTGAGCATTATCACTTCGAGTTCTCACTGGGGGAGAGGGAAGAAATAGATGGTGCACTTGTCCTCAATATCTCCCTTGATGGAGAATTCAAGGAGCAGGTTCTTCATGATCTGAACCTTAACTTTGACAAAACACAAATGCCTTCTTATACACACAATCCAGAATTTGATCCAGAAGCTGAGGGAATTGTGTATCCTCTAGGAAATGAAGTGACCAAAAAATTGACATTTTTGGCACCTAGAGGAATTAAGAGTCTTATTGTATCTCATATGGATTATAACCTGTTACTTGAAGGGCTTCCTCAAGTGACTGATTTCGTAAATATCTCAGCTGCTGATAATAAAAAAATGACAGACCTGGGAATAGTGGGATCTGCAAACAAGGAGGATTTGGAGGGGTCAATTGATATAACCGAGTTTATAAAAAATCTCGTGATTTCTCCGGAGAATACATCTTATCAGATGTCTTTTACAGTGATAGATATGTACGACCGATATGCGAGATGTGACTTCCGTTTCACTATTGTATCAGACATTCAGGCAGAGACTGTCTCTGCATTTACATGGAGCAGTTTCTCTATCCTCAAGGGAAGGTACTTCTCAAAAACTCCTCCCGCCGGCGTCTCATTCCAGTACAAGAAGAAAGCAGACGCAGACTGGGTTGAGATAGACCCGTCATTGATGAAGGTAGACAATGCCACTATGACTTATTCTTATTTGTTGAATAATCTGGATGTAAACACTTCATATTTGTTCAGAAGTACATCAAACAAGGATAAGGCAGATGGTAAGGTTGCTGCTGATATTGAATTTACCACTCTTGCCTCAGAGTCTAGTCTATATAACTTGAGTTTTGATGATTGGTATAAAGATGGGAAGGTATGGTATCCAAGATCTGAGCAGAGTCAGGATTATGTATGGGATACAGCCAACAAAGCTGCCGCATCTTTAGGAAAGAGCCCGACAACACCAGAGGAAAGTGTTGTTGTAAAAGGTAAAGCTGTTAGGATGGAGAGTATGGAAATTATGGGTGTGCTTGCCGCCGGTAACGTATATACTGGCAAATTCGGTTCAATTGAAGGTATCGGAGCAAAATTGAAATGGGGATATCCTTTTACCTCCAGACCATTGGCATTGAGGGGGTGGTACAGATATGAGCCTAAGCCTATAGATATTGTCGGTAGTGGATATGACCACTTGAGAGGTAAAGCAGATATCTGTCAGATACAGATATTCCTGACAGACTGGACAAGTCAGTTTGAGATTAATACCACGTCAGGAACCTTTGTGGATTTGTCTGAAAACAACAAGTCTATAATCGCTCACGGTGAGATACAGTCTGATGACAATACAACAGACAATCAAGACAATAATAAAGGATATATCAAGTTTACCATTCCTCTTGTGTACAGGAATATGAACCAGCCATCATATATTGTGGTAGCAGGCGCGGCCAGCCGATACGGAGACTATTTTACCGGTGGCCTTGGAAGTGTCCTTTATCTTGATGAACTTGAGCTTGTCTATGACCCTACTGAACTTACTGATGCTGAATTTGAAAAAGTGTTTGGAAGAATAAGAAAGTAAAATGATGAAGAAATTTTTTGCTCTTGTAGCGTTGATTTGTGTTACTTCATCTGTAGTGTTTGCTGCAGATAACAGTGAAAGTGGCTCTTTTGATAGAGGGGTGGGAAAAATGAACTCGGTCTTTATCCCTAAGGGGTATATCGGTGCAGGTGTTTCATTTTCATATAAAACTTATGAATTGGGGCAGAGCGAAGGGGATGTCGGTTATTCCATGCTCTTTTCGTTGCTCTCAGGTATAAAGGGTGAAGCCTATACACTTGGTGTAGCTCCTACAATATCCTTTTTTGTGGCGAATAACTTCTCTATTGGAGGTCGTTTTGACTATAACAGGACTCAACTCGATTTGGGGAATTTGGGGCTGAATGTGGGAGATCTCCTCTCCTTTGATATTAAGGATTACCATTTCCTGAAAAATGCCTATGCGGGAGCTTTGACAGGACGCTACTATATGCCTATTGCAAACAGTAAGCGTATAGCTATGTTCGGTGAGCTCCGTCTGGGATTTGAGTTGGGTGAATCGGTGGCATATACATCAAAAGACGGTGTCAATTCAGGTACTTTCCAAACCATATATGGAGGTGACATAACAATTGTTCCGGGTCTTTGTGTGTTTGCGACTGACGAAGTGTGTGTAGAGGTGGCTGTCGGTATTCTGGGAATCGATTACCAATATATCAAACAGCAGACCAACCTTGTGGAGGAGAGCGTAATGCAGAAGAGTGGAGCAAACTTCAAGATCAATCCACTTTCAATCAGCCTTGGCTTGGCATTTTATTTACCTATGGTCAAACCAAAAACAAAATAGACAGGAGAAGATATGAAAAGAGCAAGTATTGTTTTAGGTTTTATAGCCTTTTTGTCATTTGTCTCATGTATAGAGAATCCGCTGTCGTATCCAAGGGATATTGCCCAGATTACAGCATTTGAGGTGGTAGGTCAGAAGTCAGTGACCATAGATCCAGAGACATTCACTGTCAAAGTTGTCCTTAAAGAGACTGCAGATATAGACAGCATAATGGTCAGCAGGTATGAATATACTGAGACTGCTACACCGGATGTTGAACTTCCACAGATGCTTGATATGAGGGACACAATAAAGGTAGCTTATACTACATATCCTGACCAAGTGTATGAGTGGAAGATTATCACTGAACAGCCTATAAGCCGATATGTGAAATGCGACAACATGGTTGGGGATGCAGTTTTTGATCTGGAGCAAAAGAGTATTATAGTATATTTCCCTGAGGACCAGCTTTTGTCTGAAATAAGGTTTACCAAGATGAAACTTGAAGCACAGGGTTCTGTTGTAGACTCTACATTCGGATCTGTGGTTGATAGTAAAGGTGTTGCGGTGACAGTAAAGGAGAAAATGTCATTCCCTATAAATCTGGATTGTGTCCAAACAAGGAAATTTAAAGTCAAATATCGTCATGAAGTGACAGAATGGTCCTTGACTGCAGTACATAAAGTGGTTAATTTGGAGGTTACAGGGGTAAGCGCATGGTGCTATAGTGCTGATATCACTGGTACATTCAAAGGTACTGGAACGCCTTACATAGAGTATAAGGAGTCTTCTGACAGTGAGTGGATTCCTCTTAAATCCACAATCAAAAGTACAAGTGTGGCAGCTTCTGTTGATCAGCTCACAGAAGGTACAGCATATGTCGCGAGGGTGGTGAATGGATCAGAAGTGAGTGAAGAGTTTACATTTACTACAGAAGAACCTGTACAGCTCTACAACATGTCTTTTGACGATTGGTCGCAGGGCAATCCGGGTGGATATACATGGTACCCTTATGCAGCAGAGGGCGAGAAGGTATGGGATAGTGCGAACCCTGGTGTCAATGTTATTGGGGCAACCAACTCTACAAGACCTGAAAATGTATTTCTGGCTTCAAGAAGTGGCAAGGCTGTCCGTATGGAGAGTGTAGTAGTTGCAGGACGTTTCGGCGCCGGCAATATCTATACAGGTAAATTTGTGGGTGCAACATTCTCTCCTACAGTGGGGGCGGAACTTGACTGGGGTACCCCTTTCAGTACAAGACCTTATTCATTGAAAGGATACTACTCGTATGCCCCTAAGGCTATAGACAATACGACAGATAAGTATGCAGACAAGAAAGGTACTATGGATAGAGCGCAAATCCAGGTTATCCTGGCCGATTGGGATGAGCCTTTCAGAGTAGCCACATCTACCGGTACATTTGTAGATGTCAAGAATGATCCGCACATTATCGCCCATGGTGTAATAGAGACAGATATTGACACCAAAGGGAAATACGTGGAGTTTGAATGTGTCCTGGAATATAGGGATCTTTTCAGAAAACCCAAGTTTGTGGTAATCTCGGCATGTTCAAGTCTCTACGGAGATTATTTTACCGGAGGGCTTGGTTCTGTGATGTATATCGATAACTTTGAGTTTATCTATAAATAGTGGAGAACATAAAAAGGAAAATGCGGACCGTGCGCGGTCCGCATTTTTTTTGTCAATACTGAAAAATGGCAAAATTTTTTTATTTTTGTAAGGGTACACGGCTGTATTAACAATCTAAAATTTAATCTTTATGGAACGGAAAGCTTTTTATGTCAAGCCGACAGCGGATATTTACGCTGTGGAAATCGAGTCTTTAATATGCTCAAGTCTCGGTTATGGTGATGAGGGAAATGCGGGAGATAATTATTTTTCAAATGATGAACTTGAAAACGGATGGGATTTTTAATATGAAAAAGCTTGTATATATTGTTTCGGTGGTTATCGTATCGGTGATGCTGAATGGATGTCGTTCCCAATGGAATGATATTGACAAAAATGACGGGAAAAGTACCCATACACTTACGGTCAATGCTTATTCCGGTGACCAGACTAAAGTCTCAATAGAGGCTCTCCCCGGAGATGCCGGTTATATGGTGGGTTGGGATGTGGGTGATGCTCTGTTTTTGTACGAGTATGCCAATGATGAAATAGGGATATATTCATCTTCAGAGTTGGCAGAGGGTGATATTGTTGACGGAAAGGCCTCTTTCTCTTTTGAGATAGAAGATAAGGTGGCAGGTTCTTTTGATTATATAGCAGCATATCCTTGGGGTAATCCAAGATATGATCTTTGGGAAAATGGAGAGGATGTTGCCTATACCAGATGGGCAAACCTTTTCGATTATACAGGGGAATATGTCCAGCCTCACTTGTTTGTGGATTTGCAGTTCCCCAATCCCCAGACTCCTACTGCAGACAGTTATGATCCTAATGCAGATTTGTTAATCTCCAAACAGATTACATCACCTGCGCAGCTTTCCGGTGAGGTAATGTTCAGCTTTGCCAGAGTGGGTGCTATAGTGAAGGTCACATTGAAAGGGCTTACAGATTATGAGGGGAAAAGCATTACAAATGCAGCCTTTCTGTCAGGTGAATCCTATAAGGGATTCTCCATTGTTACGTACGACCCTGTTTTACAAAAATTGGCTTGCGATCCTACGGCTGAAACTGGGATGCCGATGAATCGTATTGAATTTGAGCCACAGGATTTGATTGTCAAGGGGGATGGAACTGCAGACTTGTGGATGAGAATCCCGGCAGGAACCATTTCAGATTGGTTCAGAATCGAAGTTACAGTCAATGGTGTGGACTTGTGTAGATATGTGGATTTGGAATCATTGAGACGCACTTTAAATTTTACAGATGGTAAAATGTCTGTTTTCTCTGTAGGAGACTTTGTTTTGCCCTCTGTGGAAAGTGTTCAGGAAGTTGATTTTGTTGTAAATGGTGCAAGGGATGGATTTACAGCGACCTGGGATGGTGTGGAGAATGCTGTGGGTTACGATTGTTACCTGGTCAATTCGTCATTTGCCAGGACAGATGTTGTTGCTTCCGATAATGGTGACGGTACATGGAGCGTGCAGATTCCTAATGGTATGTCGCCAGATACATATTACTTGAATATCAAGCCAATTCCTGCAGATGGTTATGCTTTGATAATTGAAGATTATGGTGTATATGAGGTGAAAGTAGGTGTTCCATATGTGTACCATTTCCAACACGATACTTTTGGAAACCCTACATCGTGTGAAGAGATAGAAAATACAGACGGTGAGTATATTATACCTGATGAAAGCCCGGGCAAGGTCAGATACAAAGGGGTGAATAGGTATTATGACTATTCTTGGCAGACGCTTAAGGCAAGCGGACCTTGGTTCTTCTATTCGACTGAACCATTGGAGGAGATCCATTCGATAGAGATATACTCCAAGGATGACAGCCATTATGATTTTAAGGTATTTGCATCAAGTGAACCTAATGCCCATACAGTGGAGGTGGAAGGGGTCGTTATAGAGACAAGTTATGTGGATGCTGGATCAGGTAGTAATTCCTACGAAGCTTACCATAAAAAAGTCAGATATACATTCCCAGAAGGTTATAAATATTATACTTTCTGTGGAGAGATTCCTGGCATCATGATGACATCACAGTACTCTTACGTGTATTATTACCAAAGCAATATTACAGTCTCCAGATATTAGAAGATTATATTTGTATGATGGAAGTACAAAAGAGGCTGACTAAAAAGTCAGCCTCTTTTTTTGTTGATCTGTTAATGTGTACAGTCTCCGATACTCACGAGGGTTATAGTGCCTCCACCTATAAGTGGAATGATGTTTCCACCCAAGTCCTGAGTACATGTGCAAACTTTGGCAGGATAATCACCGTTGTCACTGCAGAATCCCACTATGCTTCCCAAATAATTGCCGACTGATACCGCACCTTTATTGGTGGTTTTGCTGCGGATTATAGATGTGTAGCCCATATATCCGGATATGCCCCCTGTATATGATTTGTATGAAGTGGCGTCTTTGGTCACTCCTCCAGTCACTGAGCCTTCGTTTATACATCCAGCTATGTATGGTGCGACACCTCCGCTATGTACATATCCGACAATGCCGCCAGTATAAATGTTCCTTTGGCTGGTGGTCCCTGAGATGTCACCTGAGTTTATGCAACCGGTCAAATTTGCACTGTGGTTGTATCCCACTATACCTCCTGTTTGTGATAAGAATCCGGTGTAGCCTGTAGCATATGAAGGAGATGTATCCAACCCTCCTGTTCCACCTGTTACATCCCCATTGTTGGTGCAGCCATTGATGTTTATTTTTCCAGCCATTCCGATCAACCCTCCGGTCCGTGATAGCCAAGTGCCGTTATTACCGACAACAGGTGCATTGTTGGTGCAGTCATTTATAGTGTTGTCAGCCACCCCGACAAGTCCACCTAAAGTGCACGATTGGATAATATTTCCAATGAATGAAAATTTACCATAGTTTGAGGTGCTTGTCATAGTGCCAGTGTGATAGTTGCCAGCTATCCCTCCGACTTCCACGTGGTCCACTGTACTCACCACAATATCTCCTGTGTTTGTACATTGGTTAATATGGGAGCCGCAGAAACCTGAAAGACCACCAATCATGACTGTTGACCTTGGAGACGAATATGCACTAGTTATAACGGCCATCGCTCCGGAGGTGATTTTGCCGCTGTTCGAGCAGTTGTACATAGTTCCATTGATGTCATTGCCGCATAATCCTCCAATATATTGCCATGGTTTGGAATTATTCCCGTTGTCTGTAACGTTTCCCCCTGTGATATCTGCATAGTTGTGGCAGTCGGTCATTTTTTTATAGCTGACCAATATCCCCGCCAGGCCTCCTGTTTGAGCACTTTCTGATGATGTTCCAGCATTGACAGGACCATTGTTTGTGCAATCGGATATCGTGAGATCTGGATCGTAGGCATAACCTATAAGTCCACCTGTATGTGATTGGTCGCAGGGACCTGTAGGGTAACCGCCGATCACTGTGCTGTAGTTGTGGCAATCTGAGATACTGTTGATCGGATTACCCAGACCAATGAGTCCCCCTACACTGGTGTATGCAGCTGTTGTACCTGAGGAGATGCCCCCCTGTACCTTTCCCCTGACAGTGCAATTTGAGATATCGAACAGATCCCCATCAACGTGTCCCACAATTGCTCCCACCATAACACTAGGGATTCCTCCGGAATATAATTGTTTAGTCACTTTGCTGTCGCACTCTACTGTGACATCCATATGGAGATTCCTGATGCTTGATCCTTCCATTATTTCAGGATAGTCTTTGTACTCACTGCACCAACCGAAGAATCCGAACATCTGGCCACCATCTTTTGATATGGATTTGGCGATAGGGACCATTTTGCCGCTGATGGTATGTCCACCACCATCAAAATGGCCTATAAATGAATCATATATATCCCAACCTTCGTCTTCATATCCTGGTCCTATAGGGGTCCATCCTCTGGCTTGTACTACATTTCCCTCCCCATCCACTACATCCTCATCACTGTCTATATAAAGATCGTGCGTAAGTCTGTAATATTTGCCGAGAGTAAGTATGGTTTTATATATGTCATAGTCATTGGCTTCATATCTCTCATAATTTCCATATGAGGACTGGTCAATAAGCCATTGAAGATCGTGTGCTGTGTGTATTATATAAGGATCGTTCTCAGTTCCGGTGCCCCGGATATTTGAAGTTTCAGTAGCTGTGATGCCATTGTACCATCTGTAATCGTCAGTTGTCTCCTTGGTAAGGGCAATCGATACGGAGTACTGCACTCCAGAAACGATAGCCTTCGAAGAGGTAATCGAAGCTGAGTACATATTTCCTTTATTTGAGACTACAGTTATAGCAAGGGTTTTCCCGCTCCCCATAGGTGGTATATAGATGTATGGAGTGCCCTCATTATCCATCTGGACGGTGATGTATTTGACATCATCTCCTGACGTGGTGCGGTTTGTAAGGTCGAGTTTACCTTTGGTATAAACCTCGGATTGGATGGTTATGGTTCTTGCAGCCTCATCATTTTCCATTCCGGTGAATGTGGGTTTGAGTAGTGCTATCCAATGGGCAAAATTGACATCTCCTCTGTCAATTATCTCCGCTGATGAAGCTGTCATATAGTTCAGCTTGCTGTCAAGTACACCTTTCTGCAGGCTCAGGTCAAATGGGACCTGTGTCTCGTCTGTGGCGGCGGGATTTGCAGGGTACAGAGCGTAGTAGTACCCTTCTCCACCTTCGTCAGGAAGTGTTCCGCTGAATTCATTGCTATTGGTTTTTATAAAGGTGGCATTCTCCCCACCTCTCAATATGGAGATGGTCTCGTCATCTGACCACTCCACCAGGAGTCCGCTGTTCCCGTCACTTGAGTATTCGACCTTTGTCATATCCTCTGGTGCAGGGGTGTTTGCATATATTGTGATGAGCTCAGATCCGTTTGGTGACAATGGATTGTCCGGTGTGAACATATCGCTGCAGCTTGTAAAAGCCAATGCGCACAATATGGTAACTATTGAACAGATAATATTCTTCATAATTGTCAGATTTTAAAGTTATGACTAATCCCAATTGCTGTCTGAGCCTGAGGGTAGGCTTGGGGCCCAGCCATCATTGTCATTTTCAAATCCGCTTAGTGCGAAGCCACTTTCCGGACATATCTCTATTGGTGTCATAAATGGCTCTTGATAGGGGTGGAGTCTGTTTGTTTCCATATGAAGTCAGTTTTAATTTGTTTTCAAAAAGATGGACACCCTACAAATATAAGAAAAATTTATATTCTCTTCTTCTCCCACTTGGCGAATTTTATGTAGAGGTAGCATACGATGCCCAGGAGCGCGCCGTACAGTAGCTCCGCTGTCCAGACGAGTTCCACTCTGGTGGTAAGGTGTGTCATCGCCATGACAAAGAGGACATAAATTACCAGAATACCTGTCTCCAGATAGAGTGCGGCAGATGTGTTGCCGGTACCGGAAACAGCCTCAAAGTAGGCGTTGCCTATCCCCTGCAGGATGGTCCCGCTGCATACTACCAGAATAGCGGGGACCACGAGATGGGCAAACTCCATATCATCGGTAAAGATAGATGCTATCTGTACAGGGAAGATTGATGTCACTGCAACTATAGGGATAGTGCATAGCAGACAGTTTTTCAAGATTTTCCTGATGGTGGGAAATACCATATCGGAGCGACCTTCCCCTATGATTTTGCTTACCAGAGTATTGGTGGTGGTGGAGAAAGCAAAGCAGGGGATGATGAGAATCAGATAGATGCTTCTGGTGATCGATGAGATTCCTGTGGCTGTCTCCCCCATTTTCTCTATAAAGATAAAAAAGATGAACCATACGCCGAATGAAAAGAGCTTCTGCACCATTGTAGGGGTGGAGATTTTTAGAATTCGTCCCATCAGCTCAGACTCCAGCCTGTATGCTTTGAATATTCCGAACTCTCTTTTTCGCAGTGTGATATAGCTGTATGTAGTGAAAAATATGAAAGCCGATATCTCTGCACACAATGATGCCAGTGCTGCTCCACCTATACCCATCTGAGGAAAGCCGAAGTTTCCGAAGATAAGACAGTAGTCCAGCAATATATTGACAGCAGCCATTATCAGGGTGGAGTATGTAATCACTTTTGTATTGGAAATCCCTACATATAGAGCCCTGTACAGGTAGTTGAAACACACGAAGAGAATACCGAACTGACGGTAACGTATGTATTCTACTGATGCGTCATACAGGTTGGGCGAATCTATCAGCAGCAAGAGGAGCTGGTCCGAGCAGAAGTACAGAACTGAGAAGAGTATCAGACCCAGAAGGAGTATAAAGAGTGAACCGTGTTCAAAGATGACACCTATCCTTCCGTAATTTTTCTCTCCAAAACGGCGTGCTACGATAATCTGGATCCCTATCGCAAACCCTGCAGCCACAGTGGTGAAAAGGAGATAGAAAAGTCCTGCCAGCATAGAGGCGCCCAATGCTATTACACCCACATGCCCTAAAAAAGCGGTGTCGGTAAAATTGATTATGGTCTGGGCCATATTCCCCAACATAATCGGGAGTGCTATACTCCAAATCTCCTTGTTTGATATCTGAGCTTTCACCTGAATCTGTGTTTTAATCAATTGTGGCGCAAGTTACCATATTTTCACGATAAAGACTGAATAAAGTTTATGCCGCTGTCCCGCTGTGTGTGAATGTCAGTGATTCGGGGGCGAAAATGGGTAATCTGCCCCCGATGATGTCAGGGGGGATATCGCTGTGTCGTTTTTTGCTGGTTTTATGACACAGTGGTGGCTGGATGTGGGCGTAATAGGGGGGAAATCGGGATGACTGTGACATAAATCTGGTAAAAAGTGTCACGGCTCTTCTAAAGAGTAAGGCGGAGACAGTCAAAAATGGTAATGCGGCCCGTTTGGATGTATAGCCGGCACGAAAACAGCAGTCAAAAGCAGCAAAGTGTCCCTTTCTGATGTGTTATGGGCACGAAAATACCCATTTCTGTGCCCAAAGTGTTTTGGAAATGAGAAACAGGCATGAAAAGTGGTGATTCTGTGCCAGAAGTGGTTGGGAAATGAGAAACGGGCACGAAAACGTATTGTTTCGTGCCCGTTTTGGGTTCAGATCCCCGAACGGAGTCGGGGATGACATTTCGTCATTGTCGGCTTGGCCGGCAATCTATATTACTTCGCAAATCCCTGAGCCACATCCACAGCCACAGCTACAGTAGCACCTACCATAGGGTTGTTACCGATGCCGAGGAAGCCCATCATCTCCACGTGAGCAGGAACTGATGAAGAACCTGCGAACTGAGCGTCTGAGTGCATACGGCCCATTGTGTCGGTCATACCGTATGAAGCAGGACCTGCAGCCATGTTGTCTGGGTGAAGGGTTCTACCTGTACCACCACCTGAAGCTACTGAGAAGTATTTCTTGCCAAGCTCCATGCACTCTTTCTTATAAGTGCCGGCTACTGGGTGCTGGAAGCGGGTAGGGTTGGTAGAGTTACCTGTGATAGATACATCTACACCCTCTTTGTGCATGATAGCTACACCTTCGCGTACGTCGTTTGCGCCGTAGCATTTAACTTTAGCGCGAGGACCGTCTGAGTAAGGGATCTCGCGAACCACTTTAAGCTCAGAAGTGAAGTAGTCAAACTCAGTCTGAACATAAGTGAAACCGTTGATACGAGAGATGATCATAGCGGCATCTTTACCAAGACCGTTAAGGATGCAGCGTAGAGGCTCTTTACGTACTTTGTCAGCTTTAGCAGCGATTTTGATAGCACCCTCAGCAGCAGCGAATGACTCGTGACCTGCCAAGAAAGCGAAACATTTTGTCTCCTCTCTAAGAAGACGGGCAGCCAAGTTACCGTGGCCAAGACCCACTTTGCGGTCTTCTGCTACAGAACCAGGGATACAGAATGCCTGAAGACCAAGACCGATAGCCTCAGCAGCGTCAGCAGCATTTGAACAACCTTTTTTGATTGCGATAGCAGCACCCACTACATATGCCCATTTTGCATTCTCGAAGCAGATAGGCTGAGTCTCTTCGCAAGTTTTGTATGGATCTACACCGTGAGCCTCGCAAATCTGGTTGGCCTCTTCGATGCTCTGGATACCCACTTCATTCAAGGCAGCAAGAATTTTAGCCATTCTGCGGTCTTGACTCTCAAATTTTACGTCTCTAATTGCCATAATAATTCCTCCTTATTCGTTACGTGGGTCAATATATTTAACGGCGCCTTGCTCCTCAGTGAAGCGACCGTAAGTACCGGTAACTTTCTTAAGAGCTTCGTTAGCGTCTGTACCTTTCTTAACTTCTTCCATGAATTTGCCAAGGTGAACGAACTCGTAACCGATAATTTCGTTGTTCTTGTCAAGGGCGATGCGTGAGCAGTAACCCTCAGCCATCTCAAGATAGCGTGGACCTTTGGCAACAGTACCGAACATGGTACCTACCTGGCTTCTAAGACCTTTACCAAGGTCCTCAAGACCTGCACCTACAGGAAGACCATCCTCTGAGAAAGCAGATTGGGTACGGCCGTAAACGATCTGTAGGAAAAGCTCGCGCATAGCGGTGTTGATGGCGTCGCAAACAAGGTCAGTGTTAAGTGCCACAAGGATAGTTTTGCCAGGGAGGATCTCAGAAGCCATAGCTGCCGAGTGGGTCATACCTGAACAACCGATAGTCTCTACAAGAGCTTCCTGGATAACGCCGTCCTTAACATTGAGTGAAAGTTTGCAGGCACCCTGCTGAGGTGCACACCAACCGATACCGTGAGTGAAACCTGAGATATCTTTGATCTCTTTGCTCTTTACCCATTTGCCCTCTTCAGGAATGGGAGCCGGGCCGTGATTGGCACCTTGAGCTACGCAGCACATATGCTGCACTTCGTGTGAATAAATCATAATTTTATCT
>JAZRHK010000167.1:0-11309 GCA_045644725.1 Candidatus Coprenecus sp.
GCAGAATATAATCCCATAGAGAATTATTCTATGATTGAGGAGCATACCGGAACGGATACAAAGACCGACACTCCCACAAACTGGAAAGATACTGAAACAAAGACTCCCACTAACTGGAAAGAGACAAAGGAGCACAGGCCCGGAGTATCCGGATACAGTGAGACAGAGACTCAGACTCCGGAGGACTGGAAACGTGTCACAGAGTCAGACAAGGCGGACAATATATCAGACACTGAGACTTCTGTCTATGGTTTCAACTCTACAACAGCAGTTCCCTCTGCAAAAACAAAGACAGAGCTGGACTCAAAGTCCACTGAGGAGCAGCAGGGTACATATGAGACCAAAAAGGAAATCGAGGGCTCACTCATAGATGAGACCTCACAGACAGGTACATTCAAGACCGAGACTGAGAAGTCCGGCAAATATGAGAGTGAGACGGAATACAACACCACTCTCACACGCTCCGGAAATATCGGAGTCACAACGTCACAGCAGATGATACAGTCAGAGATCGAGCTGTGGCAGTGGTTATTCTTTGAGAGCGTTTTTAAGGATCTTGATCAGATCCTTACATTATCAACTTATTAAAGGAGGAAAAAACAATGTTAAACGGCGGTTATATCATGTTTGATGCTGAGGGTGTAGATCTTACATCCGAGAGTACACAGACAAAGACAGGTATGTTCAATAAACTCAAGAAAATTTTAGGAGCAAATAAGCCTGTTTTTGCTTACAATGTAAACTGGGGTACAGGGAGCAATAAGTATCTCACTCCTCTCCCGGTATTTGTGCAGCAGTGGAGCTCGACTCTCATTGTGTTGACCTGCAGCATCTTAAAGGTTGAGGTCACAAATGAGGATGTCATCACAGTGACAAGTTTAGTAGGATAATAGGAGGATAAAGACATGACAGTACAGCAGATTTATTCATTTGCAAATGCTATGACTCAGGAGATCCTGGGTGAGAGTGCTCTCTTAAAGGAGGATCTCTCAAATATCGTTGATATCGGTACAGATATCTTAAATGCTGTAGGATATGAGAATGCAGCAAAGTCACTCGTTGATCATATCGGTAAAGTACAGTTTGTGATCAGACCTTATAATGGCTCAGTTCCCTCTGTTTACAGAGATGCATGGGAGTATGGCTCTATCATGGAAAAGATCCAGGCCGATATCCCGGATGCAGAGGAGAATGAGTCCTGGGAGTTAGAGGACAGAGCATCCTATGATGAGAATATCTACTACAAGCCTAATATCTCTGCAAAGTTCTATAATGGCAAGTCAACATTTGAAGTACCTCAGAGCTTAGCAGATTATCAGGTAAAGAGTGCATTTTCATCTGCTACACAGATGAACAGTTATGCATCTATGATCATGGATGCATCTCAGAAGTCTACAAGCATAAAGCTTGACGGTCTTGTTATGAGAACGATCAATAATGCAATAGCTGCTACCATTAATGCAGAGTTTACCGGAGGATCAGGTGTGACAAGTCATACCGGAACAAGAGTAATCAATCTTCTTTACTTATATAACCAGGCAAACAGCACAAACTATAGCCTTGCAGCTGCTCTCTTAGTTCCTGACTTTATCAGATACTGCACATATATGATGGCTCTCTATTCGGAGCGTATGAGTAAGATCTCAACCCTGTTCAATATTGCAGGCAAAAAGAGATTTACTCCTAAGGACTTGCAGCATCTTGTAGTCCTTGCAGACTTTGCTGAGGCATCTAAGATCTATCTGCAGAGCTCAACATATCATGATGATCTTGTAAAGCTCAGAGGTTATGAGACTGTTCCCTATTGGCAGGGATCAGGTACTGCATACGCTTCCGGAGACATCACAAAGATATACACCACTATCAAGACCGGATCAGGTACTCAGGATGTTGAGTTTGCCGGAGTCATTGGTGTACTCTTTGATCATGATGCACTGGGTGTATCAAACCTTAACCAGAGAGTAACCTCAAAGTATAATGCTAAGGGTGAATTTACAAATACCTGGTATAAGTCAGAGGGACACTACTTCAATGACTACAATGAAAACTGTATCGTCTTTGTTGGAGCATAATATAGATCCTTTCGAGAGTGGATGGAGGAGAGTGAGGAGCTCTCCTCTTTCCATATAGAAAATATTATGGAGGTGAATTATAATGCAAGCTGCTCCTTTATTCAATCCGGATCATACTACACCTGTCCGATTATATAACGGTCAGAATATGCAGGAGAGCACTGTCTTTACCATAGCACAGATTTTAAATTTTGCGGAGACTGTAGGATGTAACAGTATTGTTATAAGACCATATTATAGGACATATTTACAATGGGATGCTTATTATCTTGTATATGCTTTTAATCTTCCGACACTTGCAGAGTATCATGTAGGAGATGGAACATATAACAGCACAGCAGAGCCAAATTTACTTTTTCAGTCGATATCAGGCTCAACCGGATTTTATGAACAATGCAAGGTCATCATATTAAGGAATGACGGATTAACGCATAATAACACAGTACAGTTTAATACTATAACTACACAAACAACAGTTGACTCTGTTGATTATTTACAGTTCTCCTGGGATGAGTGGGATCCTCAGACTCAGCCTTTTATATTTGCCACTAATGCAAATATAGGGACTCTATACATTAACGGAGAGTCCCCGGTCACTTATGAGTGGACTTCATTTCCTGCTATATCCGGAGCTCCCGGTATTATGGCTCTGACTCAGATAACAGATGAGGGTATCGAGCCATATAATCAGACTAAGATACAAGTTTCAAAGGATAATATTTTACGCTTTACGGATGGAAGTAATATCCGGAGACTCGTCTCAAACATAGCTCAGAATACCTGGACATCAATCGGATACTCCGGTCTTAACTATATACAGATAAATTGGCATGACTCAACCCAGTATCAGAATGCTTTTGAGTATACTCTGAGATTTGTCAATCATTATGGTGAGGGCAATAATCAGTATTACTCCACTGTCTATGAGGTATCAGACTCTATCCTTTATGATGGTACTGAGGATATGTATATCGGCTTTATCATAGACAGAGAAAATCAGGTTGCAGTGTATGATCCTGTTTTACATATCAATAACCCTCAGGAGCCTTTGACACATGATACCGTATCATACAATCTGTACAGGCCTACAGAGCAGCAGATGGCAGCTCTCTATTATTTCCTGCTTGCCTCAGATGACGAGCCCACAGATGAGGATGATCCCTATGCTACAGGATCGACAGATGACGGTGGAGACGGATCTCCCGACCAACCTCAGGATCATCTGGTACAGAATAATCTCCCGACAAAGGGAGGTCTCAACCTGGGAATGGTCACATTATATCAACCCTCAGATACAGAGCTCTCTAATATTGCATCTTATCTGTGGAGTGATGATGTGCTTGAGAATTTCAAAAAGTATTTTAATAACTTTGCGGATAATCTCATAGCACTCATGATCATGCCTTATACAATGCCAAATCTACCCACAAAGAAATTCAAAGTAGGTAATCTCGAATCAGATAATCCTCTGCTTGCAGCTGTGAGTTATGTGTCGGACAGATATGTGGATATAGATATGGGAAAGTTCTCTCTGCAGCGTAAATGGGACTCATATCTTGACTGTGCTCCATATACAAAGCTCGAGATATTTCTTCCGTACTGTGGGACTCACACACTTGATACAGATGAGATCATGTATCCGGCAAACCTCTCCGGGTTTATTCCGGCAGCAGATCAGAAAAACGCATATGTAGAGCTCTCTCTTTCCTATAGGCTTGATATCCTGACAGGTAATATTGTAGCCACTCTCTCAGTGGATGGAGAGCTCAGGTATCAGTTTACCGGAAAATGTGGAGTAACAGTCCCTCTGACCGGAGCAAATTATCAGAGTCTTATCTCTACGATAATATCTGCAGGAGCAGGACTTGCAAGTACGATTGCATCCGGAGGTGCTACAGCTCCACTCATAGCCTCAGCAGCTGTCACAGGTACAGTCATGTCACAAAAGCCCCAGGTCTACAGATCAGGTAATTTCTCCGGAGATATATCTGCTCTCGGGTATGATACTCCCTATCTGATCAAGACAAGACCTAACAAACCCCTGCTCGAAAAACAGGAGTTATATACCGGACTTCCCTCTTATAAAAAGGGTACTCTCGGAGAGTTCTCCGGATATACTGAGGTCATAGAGGCTCATATCGACAATGTGAGCTGCACATCTGAGGAGAGGGATATGATAATGACAGCATTAAAAGGAGGTGTGATCATATGATACAAATCACTTTGAGAAAATGTACATCTGAAAATAACAGACTTACAAAGTCATTTGAGGGAGATGAGGAGCATCCGGTCGATAAGGTTTATGAGGGAGTGCTCAAGGAGGCAGTGGATGTTCTCAGTCCCAAAATTAAAATTGAGACCACAGATGACCTTTCCTCATATAATTATGTAGAGATCCCGGACTTTCACAGAAAGTACTTTGCAAGAGTCCAGTGCTTACAGCAGGGACTTTGGGAGATAGACTGTGAGGTTGATGTCCTCTCCACTTATGCATCATATATCAAAAGCTGCTATGCAGTAGTAAAGAGAACAGCTAAAAAGGGAAAGATCAATTACTATATGAATGACGGAGTATTCTACACAGAGCAGAGGCAGGTTGTGACCTATCATGCTTTTAAGAAGTCCGGAGAGTTTGCAAAGCTCGGATCAGAGGCTTATTACCTTTTAGTAGCCGGAGGTTAATATATGAGGGAAAAACTTAACTATGTCAATCTTGACAGGATAAAAAGAGAACACGCACATTATAACTGGTTGATAGGTGAGAGATCTAACGGAAAGACCTTTGCGGTCTTAAAGGAAATGATCATCAATTATGCCAAGACCGGACAGCAGGGAGCTCTGATCAGGAGATGGAAAGAGGACTTCCGTGGCAAGCGTGGACAGATGATGTTTGCCGGACTCGTTGCAAGAGGTATTGTCAAAGAGGCAACGGATGGAGAATATACTGATATTGCATATTATTCCGGTCAGTGGTTTTTCGCTAAAAAGGATAAAGATGGGGACAAGCTTATCAAGTCCCCTGATCCTTTTTGTTTTGGCTTTGCACTCTCAGAGATGGAGCATGACAAGTCAACCTCTTATGATAATATAACTCTTGTAGTGTTTGATGAAGCAATAAGCAGACAGGGATATCTTGTGGATGAGTTTGTCATATTCTGTAATGTGCTCTCAACCATTATCAGAGCCCGGACAAATGTGATCATCTATCTCCTGGGAAACACAGTCAATAAATACTGTCCGTATTTTAAAGAGTTTGGTTTCCAGGGAGTGGATAAGATGTCCCCCGGAGACATAGAGGTCTATAAGTACGGAGAGAGCAATCTCAAGGTTGCGATCCAGTTCACAGACTCACTGACCAAAAAGGGAAAACCCTCTGATGTATACTTTGCATTCAATAATCCAAAGCTGCAGATGATAACAGGTCAGGGGCAGGTGTGGGAGCTCGAGATATATCCTCACTGTCCCAGGAAGTATTACAAAGACAATATCATATACACATATTTTATTGACTTTAATAATGAGCTGCTGCAGTGTGATATCGTCAATATAGATGATGAGACCTTTACCTTTATACACAGAAAGACCGGAAAGATAAAATATCCGGAAAAGGATCTTGTTTTCACACTTGCAGATAATCCCCGGCTTAATATACGTAAGTATATCAATCAACCTTTTGACAAACTCGGAAAAAAGATATATTATTTTTATCAGATATATAAAGTGTTTTATCAGGATAATGATGTTGGTGAGCTTGTAAGAAATTACATGATGCAGAGAGGAGCGTGAGATTTATGGACTTTAATACTATAATAGCAGCTATTTCAACAGTAGGATTTCCCATAGTCTTTTGCATAATGCTGTGGAAAACAAACAGAGATACACAGGCAGCTCATGAGACAGAGGTAAAAAACCTCATGAGCAGCATTGACAAGTTGACTCTCGCAATACAGAGACTCTTTGACAAGATAGGAGGTGGAGATGTTGACAGCAAGGGATAAATTTTTACAAAAAGCAGAGACAGTCTGCAAAAGGAATGATCCTTATGTATGGAGCGGACAGGGACAGCTCCTCCGGAAAACTCCCATCTATAAGATAGCAAAGATGGAAACATCCGAGGATAATTTTAAAAGAGTAGCAGCTTTTATATATAGAAAAGCAACAGCAGGATTTGAGATGAAAGACTGCAGGATGTGGGACTGCTCCGGACTTATAACATATCTCCTCACTAAGCTGCATGTCATACCGGGAGATACTACAGCTCAGGGCCTTTATGATAAATATACAAGACATAAACCTCTCACAGATGTATATAAGGGAGATTTACTCTTTAAAGGTAATGACATCAATCATATAACACATGTGGCAATATATGCAGGAGATAACCGGATAATACACGCTAAAGGGCGTGATTATGGAGTGGTGAAAGAGCTCTATAACAGATCCGAGTTTATAGCTTGCGGAGATCCTTTTGATATCCTCTGGTAATGTGCCTGTTTCAATTTTGACATATAGTGACCTCAAAAGAAAAGGGCTGTCCGTTTTATCGGACAGTCCTTTTCGATCAAGCATATTCTGCTCATAGCTATGTAATTAGATTATAACCTAATAATCATTTCTGTCAAGTGAGTATAGGAAATCTTTAAAGATCTGATTGATACCGAGATTATACTCCTGATCTTCCAGGTGGATATATGAGAGCTCCTCATATGTCCCGGTATTTCCTTTGTAGTCTGTTATCTCTCCGGATATCGGCTCATCAATATATGTATGAGTGAGCTTGCCTGTCTCTCCGGGAGGGATATATAATCCGTCATCAAAGACTGAAAAACACTTATCAAAGGTCTTATACTTCTTAAGCAGATAGGGGACAGTGACCTTTTTATTAAGTCCCGAGACTGTTATAGACAGCTCCTTGATATTATCCTTATTTGTTTTAAGAGTCATATACCGCTTGCTGCCTAGAGTGATAAAGCCTCCATCATAATATCCCTCAAAGTCCCAAACACCGAGCCATTTCTCCTCTCCCTTTATGGTCTTAGGACAGCACATCTCTAAAGGCAGTCCATGATACTCCATAGCAGCTCTCAACAGGCTTTTGCAGTGTCGGTTATAGTTTTGTATATATCTCTCATGTTTGTCCATATTATAGGCTTTTATGGAGTCCGTATCCGAATATATATAATCGTCTCCAAATTCCAGGATAGCTCCCCACAGGGAATGACGAGCCAAAGCGGTCACGAACACGCCCCAGGGATAAAATAAAAATCTGTTTTTCTTTGTATTGTATTTTTCTATAGTCTCCTCAAAGTCCGGAGTCTTTGGCTCTCTCCAGTCTCCATCATAGACCTGCTCAGGCTGTAAGATGTCTGTCACGATAGCTCCATAGCAGCTGTTAAGGAGTTCTTTCCGGAGCTGATAGTATTCTTCTTTTCCCTCTACACCTTTTAGCTCTGTTTTGTCCTTGTAGAGCTCCAGGATACATTTAACAAGAGGAGTCGGGAGATATCCTCTCCGGTATCTGACAAAGTATCCGACTCTTGTCTTTGACTTGTCAAATGAATAGGTTGCATTAATGATATCATAGTCCAGCTCCGTCATGGTCATGATCAGAGTCTTTGCTTTGACCACTCTGCCGTTTGAGAGCTGATAATCTTTGATGCATCTGCATTTACTGAAAGGAATATAAAAGTCATTATAAAATGTAGCTACTACATCATGCAGCTCTATCTCAAAGATGCAGGCATAATATTTCAAATTATGCTCAAACTCTGCAGGAGTCCGAGGTCTGACAAATTCACCCCGGCTCATGGGATACCGGGGAAAAGCTACCATGTGAAAAGGATAATCCGAGGTGTAGTCATCACTACCCGGTAGTCCCTTTTTAACTTTACCTTTAAGGTGTCTGCTGTTTAATATCTCAGGATCATTTGTTATGACTTTCCTTGTGAGCTTAGGATTTGAATGGGTAAAGCCTCCCATAAAAGCCTCTTTGTTAAGTCTGTACTCCCGATATCCGTCAAGCTGCAGTACATTCATAAGTCTCCTGTATTTGATGTACTGCTTACCTGCTACCTTTTTATGAGTATTTTCTCCTCCATACAGACACTCTTTCCGGAGAAAGTTCCGGACATATCCGGTCTTTGTGAGTGGGATCTTGACGATACTTCCATCCTGCAGGATCTTCTCATAGATCAGATGCTGCACTACCCGGATATCATTGATACAGTAATCCATCTCCTCAGGATCAATCTCTGTATTTGAGAGTCTTATGAGCTTATAATCCAGGGAGTGTAATTTTTCCACTGGTAATACTGTAAGATCCTTTCCGACCTGCTCGAGTGATTTTCCGGTAAGGATATATGAACATCTAAATTCAAAACCCTCCTCTGTCACTGCATAACAGACCTTTCTCATATCTATTGCAAAAACCTGTTTCCAGGTAAAATGTTTTCTTATCCACTGAAACTCATAAGACAGATTATGATCATATATCACAAGCCTCTTATACTGGGAGATATCGAGAGCTGCTCTCACAGCTCTCAACGTATCCTTTAGATCTTCCCATGTTCTCCCGGTAAAGTTCACACCACAGATCCCGAGCTGCCAAATATACATAACAGCTCTCTTTTCTCCATCCTGATAGAATGAGGATGTCTCGATATCAAATGCTGCCGGGATATTATAATATTCAATCCTGTTTTCTTTTCTTCCTTTTGCAGTCAGATACTTGTCAAAGCCCTGAGCTTTTATCGTATCATATACCACCTGATACATCTCACCTGTTTTTCCATGGATTATCAACTTCCTCCTGAGCTGAGAGAGAACGAAATTGTCCATCTTCATCCTCTCTGTTTTGGATCTCATTCTGCTCTCTGACATACCGTGCCTCACTATCCTCCGTTAATTCCGGAAACTTACTTTCCAGCTCCTCAACAAGTCTGTCCCTTGATTTCCTCTTGTCGGCAAGCTGTGATTTTCGTAACTCCTTGATTATGATATCAGAGCCGATATTATAAACTGCTGCAGCGTTTGACTCTCTGAGCCTGTCAAGAGCCCGGAAAAGTTTTTTCCTCTGCATCTCTGACATATCCTCAATATCTACATCCTCATCCATAATATCATCTGTGTCCGGGGATGTTTTATCCTGATCAGGAGACTCACCCTGAGGAGGTTTTTGTTTTCCTTTGAAAATCTCCTCAACATTCTTTTTATATTCTTTTGATCCCTCTGCAGTGGATGTCTTTGCACGGATAAAATCAGAGGCTCTCTGTATCTCTGCTTTGAGATCCTTTTTTGTGTCTTTACCTTTTACAGAGAAATCTCCTCCGGACTTCTTTATATGAGCATATGCCGGACTCCATTTGCTCTGTCCGGACTGCTCCAGTCTCCGGAGTCTTTTGTTTGCTGCACTGTTTAATCTCATAGAGAGCTGTTTGAGCTCCTGAGTGTTTAATTTGCTGATATCTTTCCAGTCCATATCTATAATATCTTGAATTGATAATCCCTTGATATCCATCACTCACCACCTCCGAATTTTTGCTTGTATGCGTAGTATGCTGCAAAGCTCCTCCTCTTAAAGCTCTCTATGTATGAGATCATAGAGTCAGAGGTGTTGAGCATCTCTGCCATGTCCTTCTGTGTTATGCCGGACTCTTTCCTTTTCTGTATCCACTCAGTCATCTTCTGATCATAATTGATATAGTCATAGGTCTCTTTTACCATCTCATCCCCTCCATCTTTTGAGCATATCGATCTCATGATATAACTGTTGAATATCAACAGCTCCATCTTTTTTAAAAAGATCTAACTTTTCTACCTGCTGCTCCATAAAATCAAGTTTTTTCTCTATATCGTGTAATCTATCAATTATTTTATTTAATTCTTTTGTCAGCTCCTGTGCATTCATATTATCCTCCTATCAAAAGAGGGAGCTTTTCGCTCCCTCTCTTTGCAGCTTTTATCTTCTGCCTTTTCTTTCCTGTTTTGACTCCTCACGCTTTGCCGGGAGCAGCTCATCCAAGACAACATCTACAGCATCCTCTGCAGCAGCTCTCAGGATAGCAGCAGCAGTCTTATTCATGGGTATCACATCATCATACCACTTTCCATCCTGGCCCTTTTTGGAGGGGAATGAGAAGAAATCATGTCCGCCCTTGCTATGGACTATCCCGCACTTTATAGCTATAAAGTCATTGATCCTGACCTGACCATATGCTATAGTTCCCTCCTCATCTCCGGTCACATATGTGATCTGAAAACTCACACCATCCTTGACCTCTGATTCATGGAGTATCCATGACTTATCCTGTGTGTCCTTTGTTTCCTTTGTTGTCTCTCTGTTTCTTGCCATTGTAGCATCCTCCTTATTTGATTATAATTTTAACACCGGGATCAAGCTCTATCCTTATACCTGCATTGATATCCGGTAAAAATATTTCGTTGCGTTTGATCTCGATCCTGCCGTTGTAAGCAGATATTGCATACTGGAAAACATTATCCTTGTAAATTTCAAGTGTCATCTTGTACCTCCTGGTTAAGATATTCTTTCTTTGTATCCTCCCACATGTAGGAGAGCACATTCTCAAACAAACCCTTGAAGATCTCTCCTCCGGATGTTCCATATTCTTTTAACTGCTCTTCATACATCCTGCTGATCAGGTATGTCACAAGAGAAGTCAATTCCGGTATATCTCCATCAAACATGCATGTGCAAAATTTTACTTTCTCATGATCTGTAGATGCATTAAATCGTATTATCCCCATCTGTCTCACCTCCTCTCATAATTTTGTTGATAATGATACATCATAACCCGGATATAAAGCCTTGACCAGATTATCTTTTTCCTCTGCATAGAGAGCATCCTTGAGTATAGCAGCAATATCCTCTACTACATCAATCTGCTCACTGGGTGTCAGATGCATCTTGTAAAAGCTCATGCATGTCCCCAGGTAGGAAAGAAATTCATCCTTGTTAGATCTTGATACATCACTCATAAAATCCCCTCCCTGACCTCTGTAATGTCAACATGAGAAATAGTATATCCGGCATCATCTAATGTCTCATGCATTTGCTTGATCAGATCATAATCAAGATCAATCATCATGATCTCTGATCTGAGTTTACTTCCATCTCTGTTTACCTCTCTTGTGTACCGATAATCAATAGTGACCTTATAAAACATATAGTATCCTCCTGTCCGGATCTCTTAGGAGATCCTGTCAATACCTTATCACATA
>JAZRHK010000168.1:0-1594 GCA_045644725.1 Candidatus Coprenecus sp.
ATCGGTTATCAGGACTATATCGACTGATTATTATAAGATTATCTGAGATTATGGAAAACGGGGATCAGAATGTGATTCCCGTTCCATATTCTATACAATAGGAGCGGTCGAAATAATGGGCGCGCATACCTAGTCCCACAAACATCTGACCTGTCTTGAACGAAGGCAGATGATAACGCACGCCTATACGCTGGAAGCAGCGGCTGATATCCTCAACGAGTCCTGTCTTCCTGAATGTATACAGTCCTAAGGTGAAATTTACCGAAAGATTGGAATAATGGAAGTATTGGGCAAGATGCACCGATGTATAGAACGGAGAATACCCCTTGGGATCCTCCTTGCCTAATTTGAGGATATCAGTTTCCCTATATGCATTATCCGCATAGTTGCCCTCTATACCTATGCCGGTCGACAGGAGTCTATGATACCTGTAGGCTGCTTCAGCACCTAATATTGCCCTGAGACGGTATCTGACCGGGTATGCCTCTGGACCTTTGGCAATAAGCTCCCAGTCACAACTATGACCTCCTAAGGCTGTGTATATGTTCCACCTCAGACCTCTCGGATAATCAGGCTTTTCAAGAGCGACTCTCGCGTCCGTCTCCTGCGGGGCGAGATAATACTTAATCTTTGTGCCCACGGCAAGCTGATTGGTGCCCAGGTTCGGAGTCTGGGTCATACCGTTGGAATGGTGCACGAAATATCCAGTCAGAGCCAGTTCCCAATGAGGATGAACTCTCAACGATGCCTCAAGCCCGCCTGCAAGATTTGCCAGAAGGTGAGAGCCTATGAACTGGTTGGACACATTGCGCCTAGGATTGTATTTATCTTTAGTATAGGATATTCCGATTTCCAGAACTGGTCCGAAAGAAAATATGTCTGCGCGAAAGAAATCAAACTCGGTAGCCAGGTAGAGATTATAGAAATCCCCCAGATCAGCTCCCGGTCTTGACTTCATGGACCCTGCATTGTCGTATGAAAATCCTAGAGAGATGCTCGGATAGTTATATGCATCAGACCACCAGTTTCTGTCTGACTGATGGGTATCCAGCCCCACCTGTATACCCATGAGAATCGATCCATGAGTCTCTAGCATGTCATTGTATATGCCATGCCAATCAAGCATATGTTGATAGCGTCCATGAACGGACACATTGATATGTTCCTTATTGAATATGGCGCTCTTCGACCCGGAAAAGGCAGGCATTGCCACAAACAAGGCTATAGCTATAAGAAATAGCCGTTTCATATTGAGGTTTAAGTTACTGGTTTTAGTTTCTTTCCTACAAATTTATACGCTTTCCACAAATAAACCAAAACATACACCCACTCTCTCGGGTAAATTGCCACTCACCCCGCATTTCTTAAGACACAAAAAAGTCGCAAGTTTTTGTTTTACAACCACTTGCGACTTCCTTTCTGCGGTGAGAGGGGTAGTAACAGAGAATAGCCCAATATCCCACGAAAACCTTAATAGAATAGTGTAGAATGCAGATATGATGGGATGTGTGGGACGACTTTGGAGACAGGTAGGTGGGACATTTATTGCATATGAACCCACGACATTGGCGAAAGTGCATCTTTTTTGGGGGTA
>JAZRHK010000169.1:0-6978 GCA_045644725.1 Candidatus Coprenecus sp.
CTTTGCCATGTTAATAAGCCTCCCTTCTGTTTAATGTTTCTATCCTTGATGTGAAAAATCTTCACTTCAAAACTTTCCTAAGGTGCAAAACTTGCACTTCTAAAATTTCTCAAGGTGCAGCTCACCCAGATTACTCCTTCCTATAGAACTGCCCTTCATAGCCTTCTGCATCAACAGGCAAACCCTGAGCCCACCCCGGCAAGGCTGTCATCTGACTAACAACCTGGTCAACAGTGACTTCTGGATCTGCCTCAATGATCACCTCATCATGCACATGACCAACAACGGGCAAGCCTGACTTCTCCAGATTCAACAGAGCCTCAGCCAAGAGGTCTCTTGCCACTGCCTGGGTCACATTCTCAACCAGCTTTCCTCCGTATGTGCTCAAGCTTCCCCACTTACCGGTCTTTTGATCTTTGCCATAGTATACCAGACACTCCCTACCAAAATGGTTGGTTCCTCTTTTGATGTAGGGATAGACCAGAGACCGGCCAGAAGGCAGCTCTATATAGAGAGCCTTTCCACTTTTATAGCATCTGAGGCTATCTGTGATCTGAACCGGCTGTGCTGACTTCAGAGCCTTCATGCAGCATACTTCCATATTCTGCCAGAGTTTACATATGTTGGGATTGCTCTCTCTCCAGTTTTGCACAATGCCAGGCAGATCATCTTCAGTCAGACCTTGCTTTAGGGCACCCATAGCAATCAGTGATCCGGCTGCTCCTTGATAACCTAGTGCCAATTCTGCCACCTTGCCCCGTGATCTCAGATGGCTGTTAATTCCATTCTTTTCCACGGGCACATTGAACATCCGGGCTGCACTGGCACAGTATATATCTTCACCATCCTGGAAAGCTCTCAGTCTCCACTCTTCCCCTGCCAGCCAAGCCAGCACTCTAGCCTCAATGGCTGAGTAGTCTGCAACTATAAGTTTCTTGCCCGGGGCTGCCACAAAGGCCGTCCGTACAAGCCGGGAAAGCTCTTCAGAGGAAATTTCCTGCCCATCCAGCAGCCTTTGCCTGCTCTTCCCCACATCTTCAGTGTTCTTTTTCAGATTCTGCAGCTGGATCAGTTTGCCTGACCATCTCCCTGTGTGGGCTCCATAGTATTGGAACATGCCTCTAGCCCGTCCGTCCATGCCCTTCACCCTATCCATGGCCTGATACTTAGCCGTTGCTGTGTTGTGTAATTCTCCGTATAGATGTAGAACCTGCCCAATTTTAGGATCAAGCTTGCTCTCCAATGCTTTCTGTACTGTCTCCCTCTGCATGTTGGGCAGATCAAGGCCGTTCTCAGCCAGCCAGGATTTAGTCTGAGCCGGTGATGCTGGATTAGGCAGATCTGTTATCTTTCTCAGCTCAGCCATGGCTTTGGCATCATTCTGTGCTTTCCTGTCCAGTGCCATTCTCAACATGTCCTCATCCAGTGCCAGACCTCTGTCATTGATCCTCTCACTGGCCCAGTATTGTGTCCACACAGATTCAGGAATCCTCTCAAATGGTAATGCCTTGAACAGTGATATCTCTGTCAGCACATCCGTTCTATTATACTCCTTATAGGCTCCCCACTTATCCGGATCATGCTCTGGAAGGTTCCTTGTTCTGCCCCCGTTTCTTTTGGTTGCTCTGCACGGCTCTGAAAAGTACTTTATAAGAGCTTTACCGGCTTTATCCTTCTTCACATCCAGCTCCAACTTCTCCCCGGCTTTATCCAGAGACCCGGGCAGGCCATAGTAATGTGCCATGATCATAGTACATACCCAGCTTTCAGGGGACAGGAAGCCGGACAGCCCGTAATGATCCCTAAACCACCGGCTAAGGCAGACCCTCTCAAAGGTTGCATTGTGGGCAATCTTAACGGTGGTTGAGCTCACTAGTGCATGTAATACCGGCTGAGGAAGCCGTTCACCGGCAGATAAATCCACCAAGTGAACAGCTTTCCCATCCGTGCTGTAGGACATCAGCAGAATATCAAAGTCCCCAGCCACTGCATACCGGTAGACCCCTGACTTTGCCAGATTTACAGAAGAGTAAGTCTCCAGGTCAATAAACAGCTTCTTCATGTCCTATCTCCCTTCTGGAGACCCTTTAGTTGTCCTTTCAGACCTAATAGATAGCTTCTCAGGTCCTGGGTTCTTCTTAACCAGCTATACCCATGAGGGTCAACCCCAAACAAGCCAGACTCTCCACCATGGTCCCCATACTCATAACGTACCGTTAGATCATCCATCTCCGGTGAGGGCATGTGCAAATAAGGACTAACCTTCTCCTCATCTCCTATTGAGTGAGTGCAGATGATAAACAGGGCCATGTTGTTGGAGTCTTGGTTTACATCAAGGCTTTTTGCAATCTCCATCTGCCTTTGAAAAATACCCCAATCATTCAAGATATTCTCCCCTTTCCATTTAAGAGTACTATCAAAGCCTTGTACCTTAGGATACCAATACCCAGGCTTCAAGAAATATGCTTTTGTCCATTTGATATCCATGATAATCCTCAGCCCTGGTCCTTCATCTGGATCATAGGTGATCAATTGATCTATGTCCATGTTATCCCAGTTCAGCCCAAAACCAAGGTCCTCTAGGTCTCTTTTCAGGTAACAAATCTGTTCAAGCCTTGGAATGTGTCTAATGCCCGGAAGATTTTTTGACTGCTCTGCTAAAGTGTACCCATGTGGTGGGTGCTTTTCTGGAGAAGGCTGTTTAGCAAGCCTAGATTGGACACGTTCCAGCTCCAGATTTTCCGGTGGTGGCCTATGCATGTAATAACACATTTTCAGGCCTCCTCAAATATGTCTGTTTCTACAACAAGACCCTCATCACCAAGATACATGGTAGCTAATGGATAACGGCTTTCAAAGAAAACATCAGCATAAGGAACCGTTTCTTTGTAGCACAGTATCACCAAAGCCGGGTTTGTTATGAACAGCCCAAAATGCTCAGTGGCCAGAGTACCCCAGACAGCCTCTGAGGCATTCTTAAACCATTCAATTGCTTCTGCATCAGTCTCTAGGGTCCTTTTTTCAGAAGTGACAACCCCCGGTGGTAAGACACTCACCCTTTCTGTAAATTCTTCTAGTGATCTAGGGTCTCTTGAACACAAGCTGCCTACTAATAGAGGGGCCCTGCCTTTATCTGAAACTAAATGGTATTCATAGCCATCATCATACAAATCCATCTCATGACTAAGCACGTCCCAAAATTTTTCTTTGAATTTCAGCATTTCTAATTACCTCCCTTACTAAAATAACCATAATTTGTTTTTAATCTGTTCCCTTAGCCTACCCAACTGCAGGTAAGCCCCACCAGATTACAACCGTAACTGCTGCACATACGGCCACAACGGCTATGATTGTTTCTATGATGTCCCTCATCCTTCTCTGCCTCCTCCCTTTCCAGTTCATGGGTCTCCGTTCCCATTATTTTGAGTGATACTCTTAATTTTCCTTATTCAACTGTCTACCCATTTTGAACTCTGCAATAACTTTGCCGTCTGCTGCCCTTAACTCACACTTTCTATGCAGTGTACGGCAGAATGCACGTGCAGATTCCGGGTATATGAAGCTCTTCTGTACGGTTCTGTTTCCGTTCTTAAACGTTACGTTATACATGATCTCTCTCCTCTCCTATGCTCTTCTCTACGGCCAGAGTGCTATCAGTGCTAGCAGCCAGAGTGCAACAGCCATGCCGTCTATGAGCACACCCGGGTCTGCCTCTCTTTTTGAGCTTTTCTTTTGCTGACCCACCTCAGAGTGCAGATCATGACAGTAAACCCAATTTTGAATATCTATATACTTCACCTGAATCACTCCTCCCTAAGCTTTCTTCTGGCTCTGTTCAGAATCTTGCTGACTGCTGATTGTGTCATACCCAAATGCTCAGCCGTTTTGTTCTGAGTCTGGCCCAGGCTGTAGATCAATGTGATAACTGCATGCTCTATATCCGTGAGCTTAGCCATTCTGCCTTCAAATTCTTCTAAACCTAGAAATTCTTCCTCTGCTGAGACCCCTTTAGGAACTAACCAATCTTGGAGGCCCCTATCATCACTTCTCCTATACTGCTTGTGGCCACTGTTGTAGCCCAGCCGGTCTAAATCCTCCAGTATTTCAGCCCAGGCCTCCTCTACTTTTATGCTTACTGGACCTGTTGCTGTCCAATACGTGTAATCCTTCATATTCATTTCCTCCTGTGCAATAACTAATCTCAATGTTGGTTGAGACCTTTTCCGGACAACTGTTTTGCTCTTGGCTTTCCCCCTGCCGTTAGTAACAGCACTATTTCATGCTTTCTCTGGTCTCCTGTATGACTTCACCTTCACTGGCTCATCACCGGTTGCCACGTTGGCTTGCAGGTTCAGTATTTGTATCTCTATAATTAGTATAGCATACTGACCTGCAAAGTCAAGCATTTGAACATATATTTTCTAAAAAAATTTTGAGGCCCGGCCGTTTTTATAACCAGGCCCCATCTATTATGCTCTCTTGAACCGGCTTGTCCCAGGCATTCTCTCAGCCACCTCAAGACAGGCCTGGACAAGCATATCCTCAACCGGTGACGGCTGTTCTGTCCGGATAACGTGGTAGTAGTGGTCTCTGCTCCAACCCAGGTGCCTCTGCAGGACAGAATCATAAATCCCGTATCTATACTTTGCCTGCTGGAACCTATAATTCTTCACATTGAGAATGGCTGAGTTAGGTTGGCAATTTAAAGGCCAGCTTCCAATAGGATCACCAGAATACATTCTCCCATCTTTATGCTTTATCTTCAAGATATCCCCCTCCTTTAGAAGAATGTCACCTTTCCGGTGTCTTCATCATAATCTGCTCTAATATTATGCTCATCAATAACCTGCAACAGAATCCGTGCCTTCTTAGCTTCAGTCCCATAGCCCTGAGCAGCCTCAGCCAGCTCATCCAAGGCTTGAGATATAGCCATCATCTTACGGACCGTGTACTCATTCTTTGTGAGATCAGCATATTCCATAACCGTCTTTTCTTTTTCCACTATATTCACTTCCTTTACAAATCTTCTATAAATTTGGTGGGTAGGAGTTTAAGGCCCACCCACCTAGAAAGGAGAAACTGGCACAACCGGTGCCTATGAAAGCATTTGCTCCTCCCCTTCTTGCAATGTCTTTCTCCACTCAATGCCTGGAAAAATGGCCGTTGCACTTTTTGCAATACCCATAAGGGTCTACCCGTGTCTCTTTTAGCTGTTTAAAGGAGACAGCTGCACAGCCACCAATGCTGGAGGTCCGGCCATGGGACGTCTTGACCGTGCAGCTACTCACTCCGGAGAGCTATTATTTCTGCTTCAAGGTTTCAGCCCATCTGACAGACTTTGGGGCAAACACACCTGTTGGAGCATAGCCAATCATAATCTTACCCCTCTCATCAGACCCATGGTCTTCAATGAGCTCCTTGGCTTTCTGGTGAAGCTTCTCCACGTTTGCTCTGTAGTCCTTAGCCACCTGCTCAATTAAGGGAAGGTACTTCTCCAGGGTTTCCTCAGCTTTTCTCTGCTCAGCCTGAACGGTTTGGGTGTACAACCCGTAAAAGTAAGCTGTCTCATCAGCTGTCAGCTTTTCCGTTGCACCAGCTCTGCTCATCCGGTCCAGCTCATTCTGCAGATAATGCACCTTTTCAGAGGCTGCCAGGTACTCCTCCAGGTTAGCAGCTCTAGCATCCGGTGCTAGCAGCAGTTCTTCTTTCTTCTCTTTAGCCTCCTGCAGCCGGGTCCTAAGCTCATCCACTGCCATCCTCTGCAGGGCCTCTCTGTCTTTCAGCTCATCCAACCGGCCACAGATTTCCAGATAGCTTGAATTGAATTCATCTTTAGTAATTTTCTTTGCCATGTGCTTTTATCCTCCTTAATAGTATTCCTTTAACTCACAGCTCATCACAAGGATATATGATATGCTGAATTTTGGTTGAAACTCTGGTTTTATGTGTGTTGAAATTTCAACGTTTTTATACCCGTTTTTTTGGTATTATGTCAAAAGTTCAGGTATCCCTGCCTCAAATCAACGTTTTTCCCGTATAAAAGGCTGTTTTAAGCCTTTAGGTTAACCTACCCGGAGCTAACCCGGTTCTCCACTTCCGGTGGCAGTACACAATGAAGCAGATACCGGCAGCTGCAGTATTTAGCATCTTTCTGCCAGCACTCAACATCCTTTGCCAAGCACCAGCCATCAACCAGGTTTGCACACTGCTTTGCCACCTTCCTGCAATCCACGTCCTTCAGATCATTATACACAACACGTTGACCGGTTCCAAGCATGAACTCCTCTATGGGATAGATCACATCATTCTTCCTGTTGCTTTTCATCATCTCCCCCTCCCTTTGCCCAATCCAAGGAATCCTTAAAAGACTCTTCTAGACCACAGTCAGTTATTATAGTGGCTATGCTGTCAAACACTCCCCACAGAAATGCCTTTTTCACGGCTTTACCATCTTTGAACAGGTCTTCAATATATTCCCGGCCTCTGGTGTAAGCTGCATTCATCTCTTCTTGATTCATGGCTCATCCACCTCCCCCCGGATAGCCTTTTCTATCTGCCTTCTCTTGTAGATATCCAAGTCCTTTCCCAGCAGCCGGGATGTATATTCTAAACTATAACCCAGCCGGCTTGACAGCTCGGTAACTGATACTTCATTCCGGATCATTTCTTCTCTCAGGTCCTTGTTTTTCCATTTGTCTTGATACTTAGCCATAATAATGGTTCCTCCTTAAAATATTCTCTACTCACTATATAGCCAGTTCAGGCCCAATTTTATTCCAGCTTCCTGAAAAAAAAGTTTAAGAAATTTTAAATCCTAGCCATTCTGCAGCATCCTAACCCGGTATTCTAGGACTTTTGCAGGGTTTTCTATCTTTTTCCTGCCTTTTCTGGCTTTTTCCGTTTATTTATGCTTTTTCCTACTAAAGTAGCGGGCGGGTTAAGCTTTTTGTGAGAAGTCGGATCGTAGCCATGTCGTTC
>JAZRHK010000170.1:0-2861 GCA_045644725.1 Candidatus Coprenecus sp.
CAAACCCAAGTCCTTGCAAAGTTAGTAAAAAAATCAATAGAATAGCCAATGGAATCACATAAGATATCCATACGGCCTTGAATCCCATAGACCTTTTCATGGTAACCTCAACCTCATCTCCCAACTGATATTCGCCATTATTGAAATATGCGACATCAATTATCTTGTCCTTGGTATCACCTGCACTGCAGAACCCCTTGGCATGACAAGCAGCGCACATTGACTTGTTTATTATCTCAACTCTGATGTTCCCCTCCGATATCTCCACTATGGTACCCTTGTGGGAAACTGACTTTTTCTCGCTCATCCTTATTTCTCCATTTTACTTGTAAGAGGGGCCTTAAGATTACTGTACGAAACCAGTCTCCCCTGAACTTTTCCAACTATTATGGGTGATTCAAACAGCAGCGGCACCTTGTTCTCGTCGTCGGTAACCCAAACTGTCATGTCCTCCTTGCCAGTAAATACACTGCCGGCCACAAGCCTCACCGCAAACTTGAGGGTATTGAATGTCCCCAATCCCTTTATCTTCTTTTCCTCCTTGCCCAAATACACATAATAAAAATTATACACATCGTCATCTATGGCAAATGAGATTGGCTGCTTCTCCCCCATTGGAATATTCTCAAAATCAAAGGTCCTCACCTTATAGAACAATGAAGGGATATCCATCGTATTGCCCGACCCTGTAAGCAGGGAGTCAACCGGAGCGCGGTCATATTTCTGGATGGTAGCCCTAATCAGATTTGTATCCTTCTCAAAATGGAAAGTATTCTTTATCCTGTACTTGCCCTCCAAGGTATTCCTGTAAAAATAATGCGGCCTTATGGGATCCTCATAGAATTTGCTCTCAAAATGCTCCCTCACCTTAAAGATGATATCATAGAACTTGTATGTCTTTCCGGTAATGACACTGTGGAACATGCCGTCTGAATACGAAAGGTTTGTCACAGCCTCCCCCACATCTGTATTTATGGCAGCCCATTTGTATGTCACTTCATAGGTAAGACTCTCCCCATCAATATATGGAAGATCAGCCTTCTGCCCAAATACAGCAGAAGCAGAAACAAGCAAGACCAATGCCGCCAATATAATTTTAAGACCTTTCTTCATCCCGACAAATCTAGAAATCCGTATTTTCAAACTCATTTCCGGAAAATTCGTTTCCGCCACCATACCCGCCTCCTCCAAAACCGTCATCCTCTGGAGCATTCATACTTGAGCCATACTCAGCATGAGCTGCCGGTGCCGGCATATCCATAGCCGGATCTGTAATGTCAACAAACCTTACCTCCGAATTACGGAACTTCATCTGCACATCGCATACAGAACCGTTACGGTGCTTGGCTATAATGATCTCAGTCAGTCCCACCTGCGACGGATCCTCTGTCATGCCATAGTAATCAGGCCTGTGGATAAACATTACAATATCCGCATCCTGCTCAATAGCTCCAGATTCCCTCAAATCGCTTAGCTGCGGTCTCTTTGCACCACCACGGGTCTCCACAGCACGGCTAAGCTGTGAAAGGGCAATAATTGGAATATTGAGCTCCTTGGCAATGGCCTTAAGTGACCTTGAAATTGAAGACACCTCCTGCTCCCTCATACCCTTCAGCTCCGGAGGTCCGGTCATAAGCTGCAAGTAGTCAATTATGATGAGTTTCACCCCGGCATTTGCAACAAGTCTGCGGGCCTTTGAGCGGAACTCGAAAATTGAAAGGGAAGGGGTGTCATCTATATAAAGCGGCGCTTCCGAAAGCTGGTTCAGTTTGCTGTCGAGCTGCGCCCACTCATACTCCTCCAGTTTCTTTCCTCCTCTGATCTTCTCTGCAGAAAGTCCTGTCTCACTCACCATAAGACGCTTTACCAGCTGCACCGACGACATCTCCAGAGAGAACACAGCTACTGGAACATTGTGGTCCACAGTCATATTCCTGGCCATAGTAAGTACAAAGGCTGTCTTACCCATTGCTGGTCGCGGCGCAATAATGCTAAGGTCCGACGCCTGCCATCCGTAGGTAACCCTGTCGATTCCCGTATAACCGCTCGGCACACCGCTCAAACCATCCTGCCTGTTCTGGACAGACCTCAAATCATCAATGGCCTCATTGAGGATATCCTTCACAGACTGTGTCTCCTTCTTCATGTTCTTCTCAGCCAGGTTGAAGAGTTTCTGCTGGGTAGTGTCAAGAAGGTCATCCACTGTTATGGTATCATCGTACGATTTCTTCTGTACATCATACGAGATGGATATCATCTCCCTCTGTATATATTTCTGCAACAGCACCTTGGTATGAAAATCAAGATGGGCTGCAGCACCTATCCTCAAGCTCAGCTGGCTAAGATACACAGGACCTCCAACCTCCTCAAGATCACCAGTCTTGTTCAGCTCCTGCGCAACTGTATAGATATCAATTGGATGGTGTTTTCCCGCAAGAGCAGATATAGCCTTGAATATCTTCCTGTTGGCTTCCTTGTAGAAACACTCCGGCATCAGGACATCCAATACATCTGCAACGGAGTTTGGCTCCAGAAGCAGTGCACCCAATACCGCCTCCTCAATATCAAGGGCTTGCGGGGGTTTCCTTCCGCTCTCCAGCCCTATCATTTCAAGGTTCTTTATCTGATTTGATTCCTGTTGTCTTTTGTTTCCGTAACTCTTTGCCATGCTGCAGATAATACAAAACATCCTCCAGCCCCAAGATAATTGCTCTCAAGGTAAAGAGGATGCCTGTTACATAATATTGATTTATAAAATCTTATTGCTCGTTCTCAAACTCAGGGCTTATAAGTATTCTACCGCAATACTCACAAACGATGATCTTCTTGCTCAACGCAATGTCCAACTGTCTTTGAGGCGG
>JAZRHK010000171.1:0-1280 GCA_045644725.1 Candidatus Coprenecus sp.
TGAAATATGGTACCGCCTTTCTTGTTGTTAGTCCTTTGCGAACATTTTGCCAGCTCCAGTAAGCAGCCATCTGGCACTTACTCCGTACTCCCTTACCATAGGTTGAAGCCAGGAAACCTGAAACCAGCCACGATCAAGATCTTTTCTCTGGGCTATAAAGTTTCTCCTGTCTATTTCGTACAGCCTACAGTAGGTGTTTACGCCTCTGATCTTTTTGCTCTCTATAATGGCATCCAGGGCACTATAGAAGCGTTCCATAATCTGTTTGCTCACTGTAGTATTCATTTGTTCAAATAGTCAAGATCATTCAGTAGCTTCTCCAGGTATGAGTAGCTGGTGCCTGTTACCTTTGCCTCTGTTATGGCACAAGCTATCTCTTTTCTTACCTCCAGGATTCTATCAGAATTTACCTGGTAATTTCCATTGATAGCCTCTTTGTAGAGGTTGATCACCATTCTGTAATACTTTTCCATTATATCAAATTCTCATCTATTTTTGTTTCGTTATTTACTCCCAGGCATATCATATCTGAATCAAACAGCAATCCGATATGATATGCTGACTGGATCCACTGGCATAGGATCGTATCTCCTATGCAATCTTTGGAATTAGGCTCACCAACCACGCTTACTATTTCGCTGTAGGTTTTTCCTGTAAGCGTACCCAGTTCTACAAACTTGTTATTCAGTTCCTGGCTTGGTGTTGTGCCAAAAGCCTTGATTATAGCACCCAGAATGATAGCTGCTATAGGTAATAAGAATATCCACCACATAAGCATTATTTTACAGACATACAAAGCAAAACTCTATAAACTCCGTGTATATCCTCCCAGGCTACTTCAAACGGAGCGAAAATAGGATCTGTGTTTATAGAAACACATCGCACATATCCATCCTTTTGAGAGGGTACCAGGACTTTCACGACAACACCGTTACAGGTATCAAGCACATAAACCTTACCCCACTCTATGAAAGCCTTTTCGTTGATTCTCTTAATAAAGATCTGAGATCCGTTAGGATATTCTGGAGCCATACTATCACCACTGATCGGCATGGCGAAATCTGCTCCTCTGATCGGTGATACAACCTTTTCACAATCGCTCTCCTTAACAGATACTACAAAATCATTCAAGCTGCCTCCCTGGGCTGCTATTGGAAGCAAGGGTATCAGCTTTGCAGTGATCTCCTCGCTTGTTTCGCTATCTCCTGGAGTTTCCAGAGTTCCCTCACTATCTCCAGTGATCAGCATTTCGCCTACACCGCTTTTCAGCCAGGCTATAT
>JAZRHK010000172.1:0-10820 GCA_045644725.1 Candidatus Coprenecus sp.
ACTTTGGCAGCGGTCTCAAAATCCATATCAAATATATCGCAATAGGCCAGGATCACCGCCTGTGAGCAGTTATATCCCCCTTCGAAAAGGTCGATAGCCCTCTGCACCCTTTCATCTATCAGTTTTTGTCTTGCGTCTCCCATAAAAATTATATATCAGCGACACAAAGATAAACCTTTATCCGAAAGAATAGTTATCTTTGTAGGATATTGAAAACAATTAGACAGTTACATATATGCTTACATCCATTTCTCCAGTTGACGGAAGATACTATAGACAAGTCAGCGAACTATCATCCTACTACTCTGAATTTGCACTGATCAGATACAGGACACGCGTAGAGATCGAGTATTTCATCGCCCTTTGCGAACTTCCACTCCCACAGATGGCCGATTTTCCAAAATCTCTTTATGAACCATTGAGGGAGATCTACAGCAATATGACCGAAGAGGAGGCTTCAAGAGTAAAAGATATTGAGAAGGTTACAAACCACGATGTAAAGGCTGTTGAATACTTCATCAAAGAGAAATTCGATGCCATAGGGGTTGACCCCAAATACAAAGAGTTCGTACATTTCGGACTCACATCACAGGACATCAACAACACATCTGTCCCTCTAAGTCTTCTTGAGGGTATCCAGGATGTATACCTCCCAAGCCTGTACGACATCATCAACACCCTTTCTGATTTCGCTCAGGAGTGGAACGATGTTCCGATGCTTGCCCGCACCCACGGACAGCCTGCATCCCCTACCCGTCTGGGCAAGGAGATTCAGGTATATGTAGTACGCCTCCAGGAGCAGCTCAAAACCCTCCAGGCTGTCCCATTTGCCGCCAAATTCGGTGGTGCCACAGGCAACCTCAACGCCCACAATGTAGCATATCCGGAGTTTGACTGGAACGAGTTTGCAAACAACTTTGTAGAGGAGATTCTTGGTCTCAAACGTTCATACCCTACTACACAGATCGAGCACTACGACTATATAGCAGCTCTTTTCGATGCCATGAAGAGGATCAACAATATCCTTATCGACTTGGCTCGTGACATCTGGATGTACATCTCGATGGAGTACTTCAAACAGAAGATCAAAGCGGGCGAGGTGGGATCATCGGCTATGCCACACAAAGTGAACCCTATAGACTTTGAGAATGCAGAGGGTAACTTCGGCTACGCCAATGCCATCTGCGAGTTCCTTGCATCAAAACTCCCTATCTCACGTCTTCAGAGAGACTTGACCGACTCTACAGTACTCCGCAATGTGGGTATGCCTATCGCCCACTCCATCATCGGCTTCAAATCGATCCTCAAAGGTCTTGGCAAACTTATCCTTAATGAGACCAAGCTGGAAGAGGACCTTGAAGACAACTGGGCAGTGGTAGCAGAGGCCCTTCAGACCATATTGCGCCGCGAAAGCTATCCTAACCCATACGAGACACTCAAACAGCTTACCCGCACCGGTTCTGCCATATCACGCGAGACCATTGCAGAGTTTATTGAGACACTCAATGTATCTGAAGATGTAAAAGAGGAGATGAGAGCCATCACCCCTCACAACTACACAGGCAGATAGTCAGGATGAAAGAGTACAGGTACTACCTTATAGATATAGATCGCACGCTCTGGGATTTCGACACAAACTCGGAGCATGCGATTTGGCATCTTATAGAGAGGCATCCCCACCTCGATGAAGCTATCCGCAAAGTAGAGGGCAATGGCACCGGCTACAAACACACCTTCTTCGAAAAATACGATATCCTCAACCACCAGCTCTGGGCCCAATACGAATCTGGGGAGCTCACTAAAGAGAAGCTCCGCTGGTACAGGTTCTATGCGGCATTTGAACTGTACGGCCTTCACGATGAAGAGTTTGCCAGACAGTTCGGGGATGATTACCTCGCTCAGATGATTTGCGAGAAAGAGCTTATCCCAGGAGCACGCGAAATGCTTGCAAGGATAGAGTCCCTCGGGGGAAAAATGGCAGTTTTGAGCAATGGATTCAAAGAGGTCCAATACCACAAACTTGAGAGGAGTGGAATCAGAGGATATTTTTCCGACATAGTGATATCTGAAGAGGTGGGTTATCAGAAACCGGATCCCAACATATTCAAGATAGCCCTTGAGAGGCTTTGTGGCTTCACCGAGGCAGAAAACCCATCCGGATGGATTGAGGCCAAACAGGCAACACTCATGATCGGTGATGACCCTGCAAACGATATTATCGGAGCCAAAGAGTTCGGTATAGACCAATTCTTCTACAACCCCAAAGGGAAACCTTCTCCTGGCGGCACTTACGAATCAGCAGAACTGATTCTACCGTTCTAATTTCCTGTTGAGAACTTTAAAAACACACTTTCGGAGATCTCCGGCAGCATTGTCCCCTCCATATGACCAATACATGGCACCTTTCAGATCGTGCTTGAGTATATACTCCGCCTTCAGTGCAAGTGAGGTCTCATTTTCATAGCCGAAGACGAGTTCTCCAGTGCTATCCACAATGTACGGCACCTGCCCTGCCGAATCCCAGCAGAATGTATAATCACCCTCCACCAGATGAGCCTGGGTCAGATCCCTCTGCCTGGGGAACCCCTTTTTGCCCCTGCCGTAAAAGGCGAGACCAAGGACCAGTTTCTCGGATGGCACACCGGCTGCCAGATGGTTTTTGACAGCATCATCCACACATATGCTCTCCATGTGCTCAGTGGGGTAAAGTGGTGAGTTGTGATAGGGGGCCCAACCGAGGTCATAAGCCATCACATTGGTGTAATCGATATATTTGTCTATTGCCTTGAAATCGATATATTTCCCTGTGGCCGAAGTGGCCTGTGTGAGTAGCTTGTCCGGTCCTATTGCCATCCTTATATCGCGCATCAGAAGGGTATAATTTTCGGTATCATTTTCACTGAACGAAATGCCTGCCACACCGGTAGTGGGATATTCCCAGTCTATATCTATACCATCCAATCCGAACTCCTTCACCTTCGCTGCACAATCGAGTGCAAAACCTCTTCTGAAGATGGAATCTGCTGCCATCTCGCTGAAGTTGCCACTTCCCCAGCCTCCTATCGAGAGGAGCACCTTGAGATAGGGGTACTTTTTCTTAAGTTTCACTATACCGGCCAGTCTGTCCGGATTGTCCACCCTAACACGGTCAAATGTCGAGTCGACATGCGCAAAAGCATAATTTATGTGTGTAAGATAAAGAGGGTCCACCTCCTGATTTGACCACGAGGTGACATAGGCTATCATTACTTTATCTGCAGGATGCAGCCCCTTCCACTCCTGCTGGTCTGAACACGACACCATCAGGAAAAGGGCAAATATGGCAAAAACTATTCTTTTCATAGGAATCAAAGATAATAATAAATTTAGTAATTTTGCACTATGGGTTTGAAATCTAAAATAGCAGAATTGAAAGAGAGGTCACGTGTAGCACGCATCCTCCTTAACAAATATTTTATAGCCACACTTGCGTTCCTGCTTATAGTTCTGTTCATCGACAACAACAATGCCATCAAATGGATTGGGAACAAATATAAAATCCACCAGCAGGAGAGGCTTATAAAACAATATCAGAGGGACATACAGTCCACCGATGCCAGAATCAAGGAGCTCACTTCCGACAGGGACTCACTTGAAAGATATGCCAGAGAGCATTACTACTTCCAAAAAGAGAATGAAGAGGTATTCATTGTAGAGTAATATGTTCAGAAGAATTTTTTCATACACCCCTACATTGGGTGAAAGTTGGATCATGTTTGTATGCGTGGTCCTTTTTGGTTCCATCCTGGCCATCCCTACCACACTGGTCCCTGAAATCAACTTCATCTCCACTTTCATGGCATACATATTGACCCTTACCCCAGCATTTGTCTATGCTTATCTTAAGGGGAAAAGGGGCAATTACACCCCTGAGCGAAGGATAAATGCCCCCCATTGGGGCAAACTCCCTCCCCTCCTGTTTGCGCTGATGCTACCGCTCATTTATGCCGCCTACACAGTGGTTACAGAACCACTTGGCTCACTTGTCACCACCCCTGAATGGTTTGATTCCCTTATGAAACAGACAGCACTGGGTGGAAATATCTACTGGTCAATCCTTACCACTTGCATATGTGCCCCCATCCTGGAAGAGACACTCTGCAGAGGAATCATGCTCCGCGGAATGGTGGAAAATGGAACATCTCCTGCCAAGGCCATAATATGGTCTGCCCTGATCTTCGGAATTATGCATATGAATCCCTGGCAGGCGATACCAGCCTTCCTTTTGGGATTGCTGTTCGGATGGCTCTATTATACAACAGGATCAATCTGGGCCCCGACAGTTCTGCATATCATCAACAATGCCACCTCTACAATACTCTTCCATTTTTTTCCCCATATCTCGTCTTCAACCACTTTAAGGGAACTTATTGGTGACACACAAATCTATTTTGCTATATTTGCAATATCAATTGCCGTATTGGCATTGTCGTACTTTATAATAACAAAATTCGTTGGGAAACGTAATGAGCAAAAAACAGTTATATCCGCTTAAATTTAAGTCAATCTCGAAGGAGAGAGTATGGGGTGGCCACAGATTCGGCACATCCATTGGAGAGTCATGGGAAATATCGGGATTCGAAGATGAGAGTTCAGAGATAGCCAACGGATACTTGGAAGGAAATGCCCTATACGACATCATTGAAACATATATGGGGGAGATCGTAGGTGACGAGACATACAAATACTTCGGAAATGAGTTTCCACTACTGATCAAGATTCTCGACATTAAGGACAAACTTTCTGTTCAAGTGCACCCCGATGATGAGACAGCATACGACAGGCACAACTCATACGGAAAAAGCGAAGCCTGGTATATTCTTGACGCACAGGAGGACTCAGTCATCTATATGGGATTCAACAGGGACATGAACCCCAACGAGTTCTACAGAAGATGCAAAGATGGAAATGTAGAGGAGTGCCTAAACTGCTACCATCCCAAAAAAGGTGACTTTTTCTACATTGAGCCCGGCACAGTGCACTCTGCCGGCAAAGGGCTGGTAATAGCAGAGATCGCACAGATTTGTGATGTCACTTACAGACTATATGACTGGGGAAGGGAGAACAACCCAAAGACAGCTCGTGAGATGCACCATGAAATGGCATTTGACTGCATCAACTATTCGAAATTTGACGACAACGCCAACTACATCCCAGCATCACACAGACACGAACAGCATACCCTTACAGACAACCCTTACTTCAAGGTAACATCTATCGACCTCAATGATCCGTTCCATATCTACACTGACAAATATGAGAGCTTCATCCTATATTACTGCATAAGCGGCGAGGCCCAATTCTCAGAAGGTGTATGTACCATCAAAGAGGGGGAGCTGGCTCTTATCCCTGCCGGATACAGCGACTTCATATTGTCCCCTATACAGAAGGGGACCAAACTTCTGGAGATTTATATTGTGAAGCAGGAGGAGACAGATTCATATATTTCAGAAGAGGAGCATCCACACGAAGAGGGATGCACCTGCGGATGCCACGACCATAAGCACTAGAATGGAGAAAATAGAAGAACGTCTGGACAAATTCCTTTGGTCTATCAGAGTGTACAAGACTCGCTCTGAAGCTATGGAGGCATGCAAAAGCGGAAAGGTTAAAGTCAATGGAGCAGAAGCCAAGCCTTCAAAGGACATAAAGGAAAATGACATCATAGAGGTCCGCAAAGGGAGTGTCCACTACCAGTGGAGAGTTATCATACCCATCGGCAACAGACAAGGTGCCAAAGCTGTATCGCAGTTTGCAGAGGATATAACACCACAAGAAGAGTTGGACAAACTCAACGCTCCATTTGAAACCATATTTGTAAAAAGGGACAGGGGAACAGGACGACCTACCAAGAAAGAGCGGAGAGACCTGGAGAAATTTATTGATTGGTAGCCTTTGGCTCAGAAGGGGCACCTTTAGTATTGTACTGGTTCATAGCACGATCCACACCTATAGTACCGAAAGCCTTTATCACCTCTATAGCACGCTCTATAGCAGGTTTCAGTTCCACTTTTTCTTCTGCAGTCCACTTGCCAAGAACAAAGTCCACTTGTGAACCGAAACCGATGTGGGAGCCTATACCGATTCTCAGTCTGCTATAGCTTTCAGTTCCTATCATCTGTGCAATATTGGCCAGGCCGTTGTGTCCGCCATCACTCCCTTTTTTTCTAAGTCTCAAATGTCCTGTAGGGAGGGCCATATCATCCACTATAACCAGAAGTCTTTCCACTGGAATTTTGCTCTGCTGCAACCAGTAGTTTACAGCTTTACCACTCAGATTCATATAGGTGGAGGGCTTGAGCAGTGTAAAAGTATGCCCTTTGAACCGTACCTCAGCCACATCTCCGTATCGCTTGGTACTAAAAGAAGTATTGGACGCCTGAGTCCAGGCATCCAATACTGAAAATCCTATATTATGTCGAGTATCAACATATTCGAAACCGATATTACCAAGACCGACTACCAAATAGTTCATACTCTAAAGATATCTATGATTAACCTCTTGCAGCAGCTGCAGAAGCACGTGTAGCTTTAACTGCACATACCATAGTGGTCTTAGGGCTTACAATCTGGATGTTCTCGTAAGAAAGATCACCAGCGTTGATCTGTTTACCGATAGTAAGGTTAGTGATATCTACTGAAAGTGTATCAGGAAGATCTTTGATAAGACCGCTAACTTTAAGTTTGCGTGCACCTGGTACAAGTTTACCACCTTGTTTTACACCTTCTGAGTGACCTTCAACTTTTACAGGAACAGCGATAACCACTGGTTTGTCCTCTGCCACAGCCAAGAAGTCTACGTGAAGAGCCTCGTCGCTGATTGGATGATATTGGATAGCATGGAAAACTGCCAAGTAAGTTTTACCCTCAATATCAAGGTTGATGATATAGCTGTTAGGGGTATGGGTGATAAGTTTAAGCTCTTTAGATGAAATAGAGAAGATAACATTCTCTACACCTGCACCGTAAAGTACGCATGGAACAAGACCCTCTTTGCGAAGGTGCTTAACATCAGATTTCTTACCAAGAACTCTGTTTTTACCGTTAATAGTAATTTGTTGCATAATTGTTTTTTTAAAAATGTGTTACTCAGTTCGGAGTTCCCGAACCCCATTGCTCCAAAAAGGGCAGCCCCTTTTTTGTGGGCTGCAAAGGTAGAAAAATTTCTTGATAATCAAATTATTTAATCGTCATATCTGATAAATCTCCCCTCCTTATCGAACTTCAACTCGATGATATTGCTCAATTCCACATCATACCCTTTATCACGACCTGTGATATCTCTTGAAATATTGGTCACAACCTTATCCGGGTGTTTGGACTTGATCATCTTCAGAATAGCCTCCGGTATCACAGAATCCGGAACAGACGAATGCTCATTCTCAACACTCTCCCACTCACCCTTTCCATTAAAATTCACCTCTGTACCATCCTGATAATATACAAAATAGTCTTTCTCCATAACCTCACTTTCCACAACTATTGAAAGGATGCCCCCACCAGGGAAATTATTATTCAGAAACTGCTGTGCTGTTTGGGGCAATTTATTGAATTCTATAACAGTTTCTCTATCCATTATATCTTTAGCGCAAGCAGAATTCACAAAAAGGGCCAAAACGATTGATACTAAAATTTGTTTCATATGTAAATTAATTATAGGGTTACACAATTTTTCAGCATCAAATATCGTGCCAGTATAAATTTATCTCACCAACCCAACATCCCCATTCCAGGCCAAAGACTTGTAATATGCATCGAGATACGGATTTGCAGGCTTTGGAATGTATGTACTCAAGCCGGAATACCTGTTGATAGGAATACTCAGAAACTTATCAGTAGCATATTTTACGATAACTGCATTTGACATGGCTGTCCTGTACGCCTCCAACTCGCCTGAATCGGTGGATATCCCCTCCATAAAGTCTGTGAGATCATAGAACCAGTGTCTGACACTGCCACGGAAATATGGCTGGATTTTATCCATATCCAACTTTGCAATATTTCCATAGTCCCTATCCAGTATAGATTTGACAGCACTTCCCAACCCGTCAAGGGCATCACTCTTGACTAAGGTGATGGTACCTCCACCTGTGCTATCGTCCGAATAGTAGTCATAGTAGCATGATGCCACAGCGGCCAAACGTGAACCAATCTCACCCTCTGCATGGAAAATCTGCTCCACAATATCGCCATAAGGAAAACCTGCAGCCATTATCTCGGTGGGGGACAGGAGGGTGTAATCTGCCTTATCCTTAAGTTCGTAAGCGACCTCTACACCACCCATCAGGCAGGCATCCATAATGATATAGTCATATTTTTCAGGTATTGCAACAGCAAGTTCCACAATATCCATCTCCTTCTTGTCTATTTGCCCGAAGCTTTTCACCTGTGTGGGGTTCGCATAGTATCCGTCGGGAGTCCAGCCTGTTCCGTGGGAAGAGAAAAGTATTCCACTCTCCTGAGCAGGAAACAATGAGTTTACATATACCAGCACTTCGTGCAAAAATTCCGGCTCGATTGAACTCCGCCCTTCATACTCCTGAAGAATTTCTTCCCGCACCTGCCCGAACTCATCCCTATAGAATCTTTTCAGTCTTGGAATATCCCTCTCCCTATGTTCCAGCGCCAAAAGCACATCACCACTCTCCTTGTTGATATCGAAGTATTCCGGCAAGAAAGGGGAATTCATCACGTCGCTGAGATTGGAATTGATGGAGCTGCTGAGATTGGAAGTTACTGCCATATACATAAGGAGAGATTTCTCCACCTCACCACTTTTGTTTTGGAACCAGTGGCACGATGTTGGCAACAATAAAATGAGCGTATATAATATTGCGTTAAGAAGCTTGTTTATGCGCATATCAAGTAATTATTAACAATGCAAATATAAATAATTATGTTATATTTGTAACAATTAAACACATCACGAACATGAGAGGAGATACATTATTGGCATTCATAGGTGGAGCCATCGTAGGGGCAGCTGCTGCTATCCTTTTTGCCCCAGATGCAGGTACTGAGACCCGCAAAAAAATCAAAGAGACCCTGGACAAAGAGTACCAGAATCTCAAATCAAAATTAAATCAGGAAGAACCTGCTCCCGCCAAAGCGGAGTGCACTGAAGAATAGTATTATGGGCGAATTCGATTCAAACAGGAACCTTCTGGATGAGCTATACAGCTCACTGAAGGAATATTTGGATCTACGGATAAATGAAGGCAAGCTCTCCTTGACGGAGAGCCTTGCTGTTCTTTTCAGTAGACTCATCGTCTTTGTATTGGCCGTAATCACAGGGGCTATTGCATTTGCATTCTTCGCATTTGCATTGAGCCAATGGCTCGGAACACTTCTCCACTCCCAGGCTCTGGGTTCACTGATTACAGGCAGCATTTTTTTGGTTGCAGTGATAGTGCTTGTCATTTTGAGGAAAAAGCTATTTACTGACAGCATGGTAAAACTAATTATTGGTATGATCTTTAAAAACTATCCTGATGAGCCAGCAAAGTAACAAGGAATACAGCCAGATCTCGAGCATGAAGGAGCTCAGATTCCAGAGGAAACTCCTCTCGTCCAGGGTTGAACACCAGGAGGCGATGATAATGTACAAGATACAGGTAATAAAAGAGAATGTGACACCGGGCAAACTGCTGATGATAGGGTTTGAAGCCGCTGCCGCACGCAATTCGGTAGCCAATATCGCATTCAAGACATTCAACATGATAAGATCCATTATCTCGGGAAGAGGATAATATTTACAATTTTACATATGAACCGTTTACAAAAGACTATGCTGCTGATTGCAGGTGTCGGTATGCTTGCGTGCTCCTGCGCAGACAACAAGAAGACACAAACAGAACAGGAGAATTTCAAATACCTTATTGATGAATTTGCAGATCTCAAGATTATCCGCTACCAGATTCCTGGATGGGATGAATTGACCCTACAGCAGAAGGAGTATATCTATCACTTGGGAGAAGCAGCCAAATATGGAAGGGACATCCTTTGGGAACAGAATTTCAAGTACAATCTCCAGATCAGAAAAGTGCTTGAAAATATCCTTACCAATTATGATGGAGACAACGGTTGCAACAACTATCAGGACTTCCTTATCTACGCAAAAAGGGTATTTTTCAGCAACGGTATCCACCACCATTATGCAGAGGACAAAATTATCCCCACCTGTCCTAAAGAGTACTTCCAGGAACTCATGGAGGCTGTAGGCGACGGTGAGCTCTGTGCAGAACTGCTCCCCATAATTTATGAGCCCGAGCTTTACAGCCAAAGAAAATATACAGGTACTACAAAGGACCTTCTACTCTCATCAGCTGTAAACTTCTATGATGGTGTAACCAAGGCCGAAGCTCAAAAGTTCTACAACAAGATGAGAGATCCTAAAGATCCTCGCCCTATCTCTTATGGTCTTAACAGCAAACTTGTAAAGAAAAACGGTAAGATCTACGAAGAGGTATACAAAATTGACGGACTTTACGGACCCGCTATCGCCAAAATTGTGGAAAACCTGGAAGCTGCATGCGCCGTAGCAGAAAATGATGTTCAGAAAGATTACATTCAGAAACTTATAGCATACTATAAAAGTGGTGATTTGAGGCTTTGGGACGAATACAATGTGGCCTGGGTACAGGACACAGAATCACATATTGACTTTGTGAATGGCTTTGTAGAGGACTACAACGACCCTCTTGGAATGAAAGCCACCTGGGAATCTGTTGTCAATTTCAAAGACAATGAGGCATCCAAGAGGACATCCATCATCTCTGACA
>JAZRHK010000173.1:0-1613 GCA_045644725.1 Candidatus Coprenecus sp.
CATTTGCGCTATCAACTCCCTATCTGCCAATTCCCCCATCGCTCTAGCCAATCGCTCTACAGCCTCCGTGCGCGATTTCATACCCTTTATCACCCGACTATACTCCGGCCTGAAATAGTGCGGATACCCCCCAGTGTCAAAACATATCAACGGCTTACCCATAGTCATCGAGTCGAACGACACCGTCACCGCCCCCTCTCTGAAGCACGGATTCACCACCACATCCGCCTGAGCAATATACAAATAATAAGTTTCCATATCCACCTGTCCCACAAATCTCACCGACTCCCTCACACCCAACTCATCCACCAACCTCTCCAATCGTCCCCTCTCCGGTCCATCACCAACGATAGTTAAGAGTTGAGAGTTGAGAGTTGAGAGTTGAGCATAATCTGTAATCTCTCTCATCCTCTTCCAGCTTTCCAACAGCACATCAAAGGTTCTCCACCCCACCAACGTACCCGCAGCCACATAATTTATCTTCTCATCATCATACCGTTTTGGAGTCAAATACCCCTCCGCATCACGCTGTTCCACCGCCACATCCGTCATCTGCACACACTTCCCACGCCACTTCTCTGGCACACACCCTATAGTGTCATCCGTTTTGCACAATATCAAGTCCGCATGTCTGCATCTACGTCTGAACCCCACATTCAGAGGCAACAACCACCTCATCACCCTCTGCGCCACCTCTTTCAGCCTACTCTTCCACGAAAAATGCTTAGTCAAAAATCTCGGCAACATCACCCCTGCACTCACTGGTCCCCACACAAATCGTTGCTTCATACCATACTTGCTTGCAGGCCACATCGCATTACCATATGTTAGCAGATGATACGTATCAATCCCATTCTCCTGCATCGTGCGTTTCACGATCCCATCCGATAACCATTGCCACAGCATATAGTATATCCTCACCCCACGCATACCACGTTTCCAGCGGCGAGCCCAATGAGGCAAGTCAAAATACACAAAATGAATTTTAGCGTATTCCGGGTGCTCCGCGATCCACGGCTCGATAGTACCACGATTACTCTCGCGGGTCAACACCCATAGTTCGAAGAATCGCGACATCTCTAATACCCAATGCCATCCCACACCAATCTCACTCCCCAACCCCGGCTCACAAGCATACGCCGACACAAAAATCTTTTTCATAATAATATAAAGTCTACAGTCCACAGTCACCATCCGGATTTATTTTTTCTCAAATATGTATTATCTCCCACAGATTATCTTTTCCTCTCACGAAACACACGGAATTCTTTTTGACAAAAAGACATATAAAACATGTTTGACCTGTGATATTTTAAAATCAAGCAAGTAAATCTATATAACATCTACTTTTATATGACACAATGGTCTTGCTGCTCCCTTCTGTCGCATCTCGACACTAAAGACATGTTTAGATTATGTCATAAAAAATATATATATTTATGTCTTTCTGTCTAAAAAATCAAACAATCCGTTTCATATTCCGTTTATGTTGTTCCTCAAACACCCACTCCAATATCTCCTTCACCGCCTCCTCTGCCGTTCCCTCATTCATCACTTTCTTATACCCCTTCTTCGTAGCTAAATAATCAATCTTATCGTTAATCATCTCAATT
>JAZRHK010000174.1:0-1204 GCA_045644725.1 Candidatus Coprenecus sp.
AGCTTGCCTCTGCATCCGAGATATATGTTCTCTTCTTCTACTCCCATATGGGTGCATCTGGCAAAAAGCGCTCTGGTGTTTCCTCCTGAGAATACTCCTAAAATGAAGCCTTTTAAAGCAGCTACGCGGGACGCAAATGAATCCTTGGCGTCCACTATGCGGACAAGATCGTCTTTTTCTGGTCCGATGGGGATGATCATACCGTTGGTGACCACTCCGTCAAGATCAAAACAGATTGCTTTGATTTTATTGATGTTATCTAGATTATTGCTCATTATTTCTTGTATTTGCAAAATACAAATCTAACAATAATCAAGCGTTAAATCAAGTATAGAAATATGCTGAATTTTGACTATATTTGCGTTTTGTAAGAAAATGGGCCTTGGATGCCCGGTAATTGATTTTGATTATGGAACTTGAAGCAAAATACAATCCGTCCGCTGTAGAGGACAAATGGTATGCCTATTGGCTGGAAAACAAATTTTTCCATTCTGAACCAGATGGAAGAGAGCCTTATACAATTGTAATCCCACCACCAAATGTGACTGGTATCCTTCACATGGGACACGTGCTCAATAACACACTCAACGATGTGCTCATCCGTAAAGCACGTATGGATGGTAAAAATGCTTGTTGGGTTCCTGGTACAGATCACGCCAGTATCGCCACCGAGTCAAAGGTAGTGGCTCGCCTCAAAGGTATGGGCATCTCAAAGGAGGATATCTCTCGCGAGGAGTTCTTGAAATATGCCTGGGAGTGGAAAGAGGAGCACGGTGGAATCATCCTCCAGCAGCTTCGCAAGCTCGGTGCATCTTGTGATTGGGATCGCACTAGATTTACAATGGAGCCGGAGCTCTCTGACGCAGTGATTGCAACATTCTGCTATTTCTACAACAAAGGAATGATTTACCGCGGCGTGAGGATGGTCAACTGGGATCCTGTAGCACTCACTGCTATCAGTGATGATGAGGTAATCCATCGTGACACCAAGAGCCATTTCTATCACCTCCGCTACTTTATTTCTGACGGAGCCGGCAACCCTACCGACGAGTTCCTTACAATTGCAACTACACGTCCTGAAACTATTATGGCAGATGCTGCCATCTGTGTTCATCCAGAGGACGAGAGATATCATCACCTTCGTGGTAAGAAGGTTCTTATCCCGCTGATTAACAGAGAAATCCCAGTGATTGAGGATGACTAT
>JAZRHK010000175.1:0-10680 GCA_045644725.1 Candidatus Coprenecus sp.
CACCGAAATGGGTGTTATGGAGATTACTGACAAAGGTATTGTGCTTCGCGAAATTCATCCTGAATTTACTGTTGAGCAAGTTCAGGCAGCTACTGAAGCAACCTTGATTATTCCTGAGGATCTTAAACCTATGTTGCAATAATTTCTATGGAATATCGTTTTCTTAAATCAGAGGTTAGAGAAAATGGCATAGTGGTTCTGACACTTGCCAATCCTGCATCTTTGAATGCTTTGAACTCTGCTACTTTGCAGGAAATCAATCACTTTGTGATGAATCTTCCTGAGAGTGCATCTTTGCTTATTATTACCGGTGAAGGTAAGGCATTTGTAGCGGGTGCAGATATTTCAGAGATGGCTGATTTCAATGCTCAGCAAGGTCTTGATTTTGGCCGTTTCGGTTCAGAGGTGTTCCGCAGAATTGAGGATTTGAACATTCCTGTCATTGCTGCCATTAATGGTTTTGCACTTGGCGGTGGTTGTGAATTGGCTATGGCTTGTGATATCAGAATTGCTTCTGCTAAAGCCCGTTTTGGCCAGCCTGAGGTAAAATTGGGTATTATCCCAGGATTCTCAGGTACTTACCGCCTTGCTAAACTTGTGGGTCAGGGTATTGCCAAAGAGCTTATCTATACCGGTGGAATGATCGGTGCAGATGAGGCCCTACGCATTGGCCTTGTGAACAAAGTAGTGGAGCCTGAGGCACTTATGGATACAGTTCTTGCAATGGCAGGAAGTATCCTTACCAGCGCACCTATTGCTGTTGCATTGGCCAAGAAATGCATCAACGAGAACTATGACCTTAATGCAGAAGAGGCTATTGAACTTGAGAACAAATATTTCTCAAAATGCTTTGCCACTGCTGACCAGAAAGAGGGTATGGCTGCATTCCTTGAAAAACGCCCGGCAACATTTAAAAACGAATAAACAACTAATTAATATATACCTAACAATATGAAAATTTGCGTTATTGGAACCGGTACAATGGGTTCCGGAATCGTTCAGGCTTTCGCTCAGGCAGGTGTATCGGTAGTGATGAAAAGTAGAAGTGAGGCAAGTGCTCAAAAAGCAATTGCCAAAATCTCAAAATCACTTGCCAAACTTGTAGAGAAAGGTAAAGTTACCCAGGAGTATATGGATGCAACTCTTGCAAACATCACCCCTGCAACTGACTACTCTTGCTGCGCTGACGTGGATCTTGTTATCGAGGCTGCTGTAGAGACTATGGAGCTTAAGAGAGAGCTTTTCAAAATGCTTGATGAGATCTGCAAACCTGAAGCAGTTCTTGCATCTAACACTTCATCTCTTTCAATCACTGAGATTGCAGCTGCTACCAACAGACCTGACAAGGTGATCGGTATGCACTTCTTCAACCCAGCACCAGTGATGAAGCTTGTTGAGCTTATCAAAGGTCAGAAAACCTCTGATGAAGTTTGCACCATGATCTCTGATTTGTCAAAATCAATCGGTAAAGTGCCTGTAATGGTTAACGAAGCCCCTGGTTTTGTAGTAAACAGAATTCTTATCCCACTTGTAAACGAAGGTATCGGTATCTTGGCTGATGGCGTAGCTACCCGCGACGAGATCGACGAGGCTATGAAACTTGGCGCAAACCACCCTATGGGACCTTTGGCATTGGGCGATTTGATCGGTTTGGATGTATGTCTTGCTATTATGGAGGTATTGCACCTTGAATTCGGTGAGGACAAATACAGACCACACCCTCTACTTAAGAAAATGGTTAGAGCTAACCTGCTTGGTAGAAAAACAGGAGAAGGATTTTATAAATACTAATAGTATAATACCAATACAACATGAATTTTAATCTTACTAAAACTCAAGAACTGTTCAGGCAAATGATTCGTGAGTTTGCTGAGAAAGAGGTAAAACCCCTTGCAGCTGAAATCGACGAACTAGAAAAATTCCCTGCAGAGACAGTTGAGAAAATGGCCAAACTTGGCATTTTCGGTATCCCTGTTCCAACTCAATATGGTGGAGCTGGTGGAGACAACCTAATGTACTCAATCGCTGTTGAAGAGCTTTCAAGAGCTTGTGCTACTACCGGTGTAGTAGTATCTGCCCACACTTCTCTTTGTATGGCACCTATTATGGAGCACGGTACAGAGGAGCAGAAAATGAAATACCTTCCTAAACTTGCTTCAGGTGAGTGGATCGGTGCATTCGGTCTTACTGAGCCTAACGCAGGTACTGACGCTGCTGGTCAGCAGACTACAGCTGTTCTTGACGGTGACGAGTGGGTTCTTAACGGTAACAAAATTTTCATCACCAACGCTGGTCCTGCTCACGTTTACATCGTGATCGCTATGACTGACAAATCTTTGAAAACCAAAGGTATCTCTGCTTTCATCGTAGAGAAAGGTACTCCTGGTTTCGAAGTTGGTAAGAAAGAGTTGAAGATGGGTTTCCGTGGTTCTGCTACTGCTGAGCTTATTTTCAACAACTGCCGTATCCCTAAAGACAACCTTCTTGGTAAAATCGGTGGCGGTTTCCCTATCGCTATGAAAACTCTTGACGGTGGTCGTATCGGTATCGCTTCTCAGGCTCTTGGTATCGCTCAAGGTGCTTTGGATGAGACTGTTAAATATACTAAAGAGAGAAAACAATTCGGTAAAGCTATCGGCCAGTTCCAGAATACTCAGTTCCAGATGGCTGACCTTAAGACCAGAGTTGAAGCTGCCCGTCTTCTTGTTCGCTCTGCTGCATTCAAGAAAGATAGCGGTGTTCCTTATTCAGCTGATGCTGCAATGGCTAAATTGTTCGCTGCTGAAACTGCAATGGAGGTAACTACTAAAGCAGTTCAATTCCACGGTGGTTATGGTTATACACGCGAGTATCCTGTTGAGAGAATGATGCGTGATGCTAAGATTACTGAAATTTACGAAGGTACATCAGAAGTTCAAAGAATGGTGATTGCCGCTAACTTGTATAAATAGGAGATAAATAATATGAAAATAGTAGTTTGTATTAAACAGGTACCTGATACTACAGTTATCAAAATTAACCCTGTAACTGGTACCCTTATCCGTGACGGTGTTCCTAGCATCATGAACCCTGATGATAAAGGTGGTTTGGAGGCAGCTCTTCAACTAAAAGACAAATATGGTGCACACGTAACAGTTATCACAATGGGTCCTCCTCAGGCAGACCTTATCCTAAGAGAGGCTTATGCAATGGGTGCTGACAAAGCTATCCTTCTAACTGGTAGAGAGTTTGGTGGTGCAGATACACTTGCTACATCACACACTATCGCTGCTGCTCTTAAAAACCTTGAGTATGACTTGATCATCGCTGGTCGTCAGGCTATCGACGGTGACACTGCTCAGGTAGGTCCTCAGATCGCTGAGCACCTTGGTCTTCCTCAGATCTCTTATGTTGCAGGTCTTGAAGTAAAAGATGGCAAATATATCGTTAAGAAAGAGACAGAAGAGGGTTACCAAATGCTAGAAGTAGCTGGTCCAGCTCTTTTGACAGTATTGGCAAGCGGTTTCAAATCAAGATACATGTCTGTAGGCGGAATCGTAGAAGCTTACAAGAAAGACGTAGAAGTATGGGGTGTTGAGAAAGTTGACCTCCCTGTAGAAATGCTAGGTCTTAAAGGTTCAGGTACAAAAGTTTACAAATCATTCACTAAAGGTGTAAAAGCTGCTGGTGAAGTTTATGAAGTAGACGCTGAACAAGCTGTAGACTTGATCGTAAGCAAACTTAAAGAGAAATTTATTATCTAATCGCCAAAACTAAGAAAGAAATGAATAAGAATGTATATGTTTTTGCAGAGCAAAGAGAGGGCGTAATCCAGCCTGTTGCTCTAGAGCTTTTGGGCAAAGCAAGAGATTTGGCTGATGTTCTTGGCGAAAAGGTAGTAGCTATTCTTGCTGGTTATCAAATCGCTGATAAAGCCAATGAGCTTATCGCTTATGGTGCTGACGACGTAATCGTTGTTGATGCTCCAGAACTTAAAGATTATATCACTGAGCAATATACCCAAGCTGTTTACACCGTTATCAACGAGATGAATCCTAACGTTGTATTGTTCGGTGCAACAACTATCGGTAGAGACTTGGCTCCAAGACTTTCAGCAAGATTGGAGAAAGGTCTTACAGCTGACTGTACAAAACTTGAGATCTCTGATGGTTCAGATCCTAAGCTTCCAGCAAACAAGCTTATGATGACCCGTCCTGCATTCGGTGGTAACCTTATGGCTACTATCGTTGCTGCTAAAGAGGGTGTTCAGATGGCTACCGTACGTCCAGGTGTAATGCAGAAAAAAGATAAAGATGAGACAAGAACCGGTAACGTTATCTCTTACAATGTTACTTTCGATTCATCTAAATTTGCTGTTAAACTTCTTGAGACTGTTAAAGCTGACAAAGGTCTTGTGGACATCACTGAGGCTAAGATCCTTGTATCTGGTGGTAGAGGTGTTGGCTGCAAAGAAGGTTTTGACAAACTTACTGCACTTGCACAAGTACTTGATGCTGAAGTTTCTTCATCAAGAGCAATGGTTGATGCAGGTATTATGCCTCACGACCGTCAGGTAGGTCAGACCGGTAAGACTGTACGTCCTAACCTATACTTCGCTATGGGTATCTCTGGTGCTATCCAGCACTTGGCAGGTATGGAAGAGTCAGAGCTTATCATCGCTATCAACAAAGACAAATTTGCTCCTATCTTCAATGTAGCTGATATGGGTATCGTAGGTGACGTTAATAAGATCGTTCCTATGCTTACTGACCGTCTACAGAAAGAGCTTAAAAAATAAATTATAGATAGTAATTTATTTATAGAATAGGGGTGGCTTTCGGGTCACCCCTTGTTTTAAGTATTTGTTACGATACAGCATAGTCACTCATATCAAGGTACTATATGCTACTTGCAGCACTGGCGTCGCCTTGCCTGAGTGTGGCTACGGAGGATAGGTTCTTCAGGCGTTCGCTCCGCTCACTCCCACCGAAAGGGTAATAAGTCGTCATCAGACGACCCGCGGAGGCCGTGTATTTGCGCAGCAAATACGGCAAGGCCGGGAGCGCTGGTCCGGCAAGAGCCGGTATCAAAAGGTGCTTAGGCCATCAGAACCTACTCCTCCGCAGCCTACTATATGCTGACATAAAGCGATTACACTCCACATACAGTCTGCTGTATCGCAACAATAACAATAAAAAAGAAAGAACAGATATGACCAATCACGTTACTGCATTGTATTTCAGTCCGACGCTTACTACTAAGAAGGTGGTGACGACTATTGCCAAGTGTATTGCCGGAAGGCTGCATGTTTCTTATTCTGAGGTGGATATCACCACTCCTGCCCAGAGGGAGGTACAGCTGGCGTTTTCTGAAGGGGATCTCGTGGTGTTCGGTGCACCGGTGTATATTGGCCGTATGCCCAATCTTATCTCACCTTACTTCAAAACCATTACTGGAGGAGGGGCTTTGGGTGTTCCTGTGGCTGTTTATGGCAACAGGGCATACGATGACGGACTGATTGAGCTGCGTGATATTATGGAGGGGGATGGTTTTCGTCTGGTGGGTGCTGCTGCATTTGTCGGCGAACACACATTTTCCCGCATTTTAGGGGGTGGGCGCCCCGATGGTGAAGACTTGGCTATCGCTGAGAAGTTCGCTTCCAAAATCGCCCAAAATCTATCGTTGGCAGGGGCTGGAGCAGCCGGAAGGGTAGAGGTTCCCGGTACGCCATATCCTTATTCCGGATTCTATAAAGCTACCGATACTGCCAAAAAGAGTGTCGATATCCGCAAGGTGGTGCCCCAAACTGACCTTACCAAATGTGATGGTTGTGGAGCATGTGCCCGGATGTGTGCCATGGGTGCTATCGACTTTTCCGACTGTACCCAAGTGGTCGGCAAGTGTATAAAGTGCGGTGCCTGCATCAAAAGATGCCCACGTGGCGCCAAATATTTCGACGATCCCCAGTACCTCAGTCACCTCATGCTTCTGGAGGATAAATTTACCACTCCAAGACGTGAACCGGAGCTGTTTTTTCTTTTAAAATAATAGTTAACACTTTTGTTATCTCGTATAACTAAAATGTTTTAACATTTGATTGACAGCTAATAGATTTTATGGATGCTAGAACAGCATCCTTTTTTTATAAATGCCAGTATATTTCTATAAATAATTTTATCATTGACGCAAGTTGTCAAAATGATGGACTAATTTTGCACAAAATGACAAAGACAATAAATAACTTGAAACAGTGTTATGGGATTTATAGAATTAGGAATTAGTTTTCTATTTATGTTAGCGGTTGGCTTTATGATTACAGATGACTTCGACTTGGCATTAACATCTGTATGTGTAATTTTTGTGGTGGCATTTATTGGGGTAATATGGTATATATTGCATATATGCTTTAAAACAGCCAGAGAAGAAAGAGAAGAGTTGAATGTGAGTTCTGAGGAAGAGGCAAGACAGAAGGCTTTGGTGATAGTTGAAAAATTAAGATGGGCAGTTTGCGGTTCCCTGCAAGTGAAGAATAAGAGATATGTGGCTATGAGATATGCTCAGGAATATGTGGAGGATTATGACTGGCTTGTCAAGTATATCTCATACGCAGGCGAATGTGTTAACAAGGATGAAATCGCTTATCCTTATGCTATCAAGAGAGTGTTATTGGATGATGCTTTCTATAGCTGTCAGCGGATCAATGAGGACTATACCACATTGGAGATATACAAAACTTACAAATCAAAATAGTGTTCTACTTTGACATCAAATTACGGAGTGCTAATCTTAATATATAGGAGTGTTTTAATTATGTTGGAGTTTTTGTGTTATCTGATACTGTTAATTTTCTGGGGAGGTATTGAGGTTTTAATATTTGGAATAATGATTAGAGATTGTTTCGCACCCAATGCAACCCTATTAGAAAATGCTTGTGGTGTATTTGAGATAATCGTGGCTATCATCGTTGTCTTCCTTCTTTACAAGGTTGTAAAATGGGAACTTGAGGATTGTAGAAACAACGAGTTCTAATACAACACACCATAGTAAGTGATGTATGCGTCGGAGAGTGCGTTCTTGTAACGGCTGTTACGTAAAATCGCTGAAATATGTCACAGTGGTGAGGCAAATGTGCGATTATGGCTGTTTTTCGGGGGGACTGTGACAGAAAGTGAGCGAAATATGTCACAGTGGTGGTGAAGTTGTTTGTTTGGAAATGTGATAATTCGGAATGAGATAGAGGATTATTTAAAGTCGCATTGTAGGCACGTTGCTATTTGGTAATTTGTTGTTTATTAGTGATTTGTGTTTTTGTGATGCGGCCAAAGGGTGTATGCGCTGGAGGGTTAGGCATAGTAATGTGCTCCGGAATGCTATCTGAAGTGGATAGCTGTGCCCAACCTCTTGGTTGTTTTGCTTTATGGGTTTTAAGATGCTTCTGCGGTGTCTGGCATGACGGGAGGTGTGCTTAGAATAGGATCGGGCATTGCGATGCTGATCGGTAAACATATGAGAATCAGTGTGTTCCTATACTTTAGAGTGGGTTTTTTAATACACCCTTAGGTGTGATAATGTGCTGTGGATTAGGAGGTTGCTAACGCAAAGAGAAGAGGGGAATTAAGAAATCTGAACAGGTAGGGAGTGATGGCTGGCAATTCAGGGGCAGAAATGGGGGGGGACCCCCGTTTGATGTGATGGCGGTTTAGGGAGTAATGCTGTTGGCAGGATGTGATGGCGGTTTAGGGAGTAATGTTATTGGCCGGGATGTGACGGCAGTTCAGGGTGTAAGGTTGTTGGCTGGCAGTGTTGGCGGTTCGGGGTGTGACGTGGGGGGGTATGAAAATACCCCGATGGAGGTCGGGGTATTGAGTGGGGATGTGTTTGGTGGAGTATATCGGACTCGAACCGATCACCTTTTGACTGCCAGTCAAACGCTCTACCAGATGAGCTAATACCCCATAATTTCAAGATAACTTCAGGGAAGTATCCCTTTGCGGGTGCAAATATAGAAATTTCTTTGCAATGTGGCAAATGCTATTTTATAGTATCGCCTGACGGATGGGTAGGAGGGTCTTGATGAGGTTCTCGAGGAGGTCAAGACGGAGCATATTGGCACCGTCTGATTTGGCTTGTGATGGGTCTGGGTGTGTCTCCAAGAACAGACCGTCAGCTCCAACAGCTATGGATGCCTTGGCGATGGTGGTAATCATCTCCGGACGGCCACCGGTGACACCAGAACTCTGGTTTGGCTCCTGAAGCGAGTGGGTGATATCCACCACAACAGGATAACCGAATGACTGCATGGTAGGGATGCCACGGAAATCTATAATAAGATCGGAATAACCGAACTGTGTGCCGCGATCAGTGAGTATGATATTAGAGTTGCCAAAATGTTCCACTTTCTGGGCAGCAAACTTCATCGAATCTGGAGCAAGGAACTGTCCCTTCTTGATATTCACATACTTGCCAGTCTTGGCAGCAGCCTCCAAAAGCTCAGTCTGACGGCAAAGGAAAGCAGGAATCTGAAGAATGTCCACACCATAGGACGCGGCCAGGGCAGCTTCGGATGGGTTATGGATATCTGTTAGGATAGGAAGTTTGAAATCTTCCTTGATGGACTGAAGAATCTCCAGACCGGCCTCATCACCGATACCAGTAAAAGAATCTACCCGTGAGCGGTTGGCTTTTCTATAAGATGCCTTAAACACATAGGGGATAGAGTATTTATCGGCTATTTCAGCCACTGTAGCCGCTATTTGTCTAGTGATGTCACGTCCCTCAATAACACAGGGTCCAGCTATAAGGAAGAAATTGTCAGTTGCTTTCATATCTGCAAAGTTAGTATAGATTCTTGATTTTCTTAAAACTATAAGTTATATTTGTAACTTATTAATCAAAAATTGGTATGACTTTTTTCAGAACAATAGCAATTGCTGCGATTGCTGTTTTATCTTTCAGCACATCGCTAATGTCGCAAGATCTTAAAATGATAGTTGAAAAACCATTGAAAATGGTTGATAATGATATGGATGCCAGAATATATTATCCAGTGAAAGATCAGAATGACAAGTTGTGTGCTCTGGTAAAGGTAGTTCTTCTGGATAAACTTGAAAGTCCACTTATTCTGGAAGTTGGCGGATTGGGTGTCATTAAGAGAGAGGAGCGTGACAATGGTGAGATTTGGTTCTATGTCCCATATCAGGTAAAGAATCTATCTTTCAAATGTGCCAATTATGCCCCTTTGTCTGTTATATCGGTACAACTGAAGGAGGCAACAGTGTACGCCATGAGTATAAGACCCAACGCAAAAAGAGATGCAGTGGTGGTTACTGAACTGATGGCTAACTATGCCAAAATTGTAACAAATGCTGAAGGCGCTACTTTTTCCATAGGTCAGACCACCGATTATGAGATAGTTAGTGAATCTGTCTCAGGTTCAGTCTTTAGCCGCAAACTTAATTTTGGAAAGTACTACTTCAAAGTAGAGCATCCATATTACGAGACTTATGAAGGTGAGTTCACCATGAATTCCCAAACTTCAGATATAAAAGTCAAGCTTCAGCCAGCCTATGGATATCTGACTGTAAAATCAAATCCCAGTGGCGCAAAAGTGTATGTGAAAGATATTTATGTAGGTGAAACCCCTTGTGTTATCGATGCAAAACTTCCTAAGGGAAGAATACCGGTCCGTATCCAATTGAACAACTACTCACCTACAACAGATACAGTATTTATCAGTGGAAATGGCGGACGTCAAGAGGTTACGTTTGAACTTCAGTCACAATTGTCAAGGGTAAACTGCAAATGTGAGGATCCGGAAGCTGAGATATGGATAGATGATGAGTTGAAAGGCAAAGGGTCTTGGTCTGGTTTTGTAGATAATGTTGCAGAGCATATTCTCGAGTCCAGGAAGCCTGGACACAAATCCCAGAGCATATCTTTCTCTGTCAAGCCAGGTATGATTTCAAATCAAGTGATTCCTGCTCCAGTTCCCATGTATGGTACGATGGAGTTGGTGACAAATCCGGAACTTTGTGAGGTGATTGTTGATGGTGTCAATATGGGTTCATCTCCTCTGATGGCAAAACTCCTTTCCGGACAGCATAGTGTGCAGTTGATTAAAGAAGGGTATACTCCAATTACCTTTAATGTGGAGATAGAGTATGACAATACAAAGAAAGTTACAAAGACCCTTTTCGATGAGACTAAATGTACTGCCCCAGAAGAGATGTTTGCATTGGGTGACAACTACTTCTTCGGCAAGTCTGGTGTCAACAGGGATCCTGAAAAAGCGGCCCAGTGGTATTCAAAGGCATCAGATATGAATTTTGCACCTGCACAGTACGCATTGGGATTTTGTTATGAGAATGGTTATGGTGTAGATAAGGATATGGAAAAAGCGGTGGAATATTACACTAGAGCTGCAGATCAAAATAACCCTGAGGCACAGTTCTGTATGGGATATTGCTATGAGAAGGGGGTCGGTACGGAAAAAAATCTGGAACAAGCCTTCTCATGGTATAAAAAGGCCGCTGAACAAGGTCATATGACCGCTCAGAACAACTTGGCTTTCTGCTATCGATATGGCAGAGGGGTTGAACAGAATAAGGCTGAGGCATTCAAATGGTATAAAAAATCTGCGCAACAAGGTTTCCCGATTGCACAAACCAATTTGGGTGTCTGCTATTTGGAAGGAATTGGAAC
>JAZRHK010000176.1:0-1188 GCA_045644725.1 Candidatus Coprenecus sp.
CATCTCTCTCTTCATACTAACACTACTATTTTGTTCCTTCGGCAAAAATATGTATCAGAAAGAGATAGATCTGACAAAAAAAACAATTTTTTCCATATTAAAGTTTCCGCGTCTGAATTTTGCGATTTTCAGTCGCGGGTGCTGATTTTTTTACCAGCCGCGACAAGTTTTGTAGAAAATCAGTCGCGGGAAATAATGTGCAGTATTTCTTTATTGATTATCTTTGTCCAAAATAGAAAACTATGTCATTTGTCCACCTCCACGTACACTCCGAGTATTCTGTCCTTGACGGCGCTTCCAAGATAAAAGGTCTTCTTAAAGCTGCCGAGAAGAACGGTCAGCCGGCATTGGCCCTCACCGACCATGGTAATATGTTCGGCGTGAAGGAGTTTCTGGACACTGCAGCCAAGATGAAGTCCCCCGTCAAGCCCATAGTGGGGTGCGAGGTGTATGTGGCCAAAGGGCACAGGACAGAGAAAAAGGGACGCGAGGATCAGGGTTCATACCACCTTATTCTCCTGGCCAAGAACATGCAAGGGTACCACAACCTCATCAAAATGGTATCCTACGGCTGGATCGAAGGGTTCTACTACAAACCGAGAATCGACCACGAACTCCTTGAGAAATACCACGAGGGGATAATATGTTCATCTGCCTGTCTTGGTGGGGAGATTCCACGTGCCATCATGAATGGAGACATCCAGAGGGCAGAAGAGCTGGCTCTCTGGTACAGATCGATCTTTGGAGACGACTACTACCTTGAGGTCCAAAGACATAAGACAGAGGTTCCTGGTGCGGATGCCAGCACATTCGAAAAACAACAGAGGGTAAACGAAGTTATCTTCCAGATAGCGGACAAATACGGCATAAAGGTGATAGCCACCAACGACGTCCACTTCGTGAACAAGGAGGATGGCCCGGCTCACGACAGACTTATCTGTGTGAGCACCAATGCCGACTACAATGACCCTAAGAGGATGAGGTACACCCAGCAGGAGTATCTCAAGAGCACAGAGGAGATGATGGAGATCTTCTCCGATCACCCTGAAGTTATCTCCAACACACTGGAAATAGCAGACAAGATAGAGAAGATAGACCTCAACTCAGACCCTATCCTCCCTATATTCCCCCTTCCCGAAGGCTTTGAAGACTCAAACGACTACCTCCGTCACCTCACATACGAAGGTG
>JAZRHK010000177.1:0-5012 GCA_045644725.1 Candidatus Coprenecus sp.
GGCTCACAGAACGACATGGCTACGATCCGACTTAAACCCCGGCAACTTTGCCACTGAGCACGAAAAGGCGCAAAATGACTTCAAACGCTTTATAGAAGTGTGCAAGGAGCACAAAACAGCAGTCCGCATCGGCATCAACCACGGTTCCCTCGGAAAGAGGATTACAGAACTCTACGGCAACACCGCTGAGGGGATGAAAGAGGCGATGGTCGAGTGGGTAAAAATGTGCATTGCAGAGGATTTCCACAATGTGGTCCTCTCGCTTAAAGCGAGCAATACAGTGGTGATGGTGGAGGCCTACCGCCTTTTAAACCGCTGGATGGAGGAGCAGGGGGTGATTTTTCCTCTCCATTTGGGTGTAACAGAGGCTGGGAATGGAGATATGGGCAGAATTAAATCTGCTGCTGCCATTGCTACACTTTTACGCGACGGAATCGGTGACACTATCCGTGTATCGCTCACCGAATCTCCTGTCAATGAATTGCCTGTGGCAGCAGCTATAGCTGCACATTTCCAGGGGAGTACCAAGAGGGAGACTGACGGTGAAAAAACACAATTTACATACTCTGCTCCTGATTGGGATTCATTCATCATCGCAGCATCGTGCGAGATAGGTCCGCTCCTGCTCGACCGCCGCATCGATGATTTCGTGATCAGTGGTACTTGTGCCGGGGAGAGGGTCTCAGATGAGGCAATCAGGGATTTCAAAGATAATCTCCTTCAGGCCACCCGCCGCCGCTTTACCAAATGTGAATATGTCGCTTGCCCCGGATGCGGCAGGACACTTTATAACCTTGAGGAGACATTCAACGAGGTGAAAAGGCGCACCTCCCACCTTTCAGGCTATTGCATTGCAGTGATGGGGTGCATTGTCAACGGCCCCGGTGAGATGGCGGATGCCGATTACGGCTATGTGGGTGAAGGACGCGGGAAAGTCTCCATATATAGAGGAAAGGAGGCAGTAAGGCGCTCTGTACCGCAGGAGGAGGCCATTGATGTCCTATTAGATCTTATTGAAAATGACAAAAACAATAAATAGACCATGAAAAGAATTCTATCCATCACCATTACCCTTTTAGCCCTTACATTCGGGTTATCTGGACAGAACGACATCGAGGTAGGAAGCTGTACCTCCATTACAGTGGGAAAAAATGCATCGACTGACGGTTCTACCATGACATCACACACATGTGATTCAGATTTCAGGACCTGGCTTACTATGGAACCTGCCATCACATATAAGAAAGGTGATATGGAGCCAGTCTACAAAGGGAAACTCCACACAGACCTCCCATGGGACATGAGGACTGTGATAGAGGCAGGCAAAATTCCTGCACCGGAGAAGACGTACAAATTCCTCAATACCGCCTACCCTTGTATGAACGAAAAACAGCTTGCAATGGGTGAGACTACCGTGGAAGGAAGACCCGAACTTGTAAATCCTGAAGGTCTCTTCCAGATAGAGGAACTGCAGAGAATTGCCCTCCAAAGATGCTCCACCGCCCGTGAAGCTATTGCACTTATGGGTGAGCTTGCCCAAAAATATGGCTATGGTGATTGGGCTGAGTGCCTTACAATAATAGACAAGAATGAAGTGTGGCACTTCGAAATTGCTGGGTCAGGGCCAGGTAAGCCGAGTGCCCTATGGGCAGCTCAAAGGGTCCCTGATGACCACGTTAGCGTATCGGCAAATATTAGTCGCATTGGCCGTATAGAATGGGACAATCCGGACTATTTCATGTACAGTTCCGATTTGAAGGAGCGTGCCAGGAAGTTGGGATACTGGGATGGCAAATCCGAATTCAAGTTCCACAATGTGATAGATGGCAAAAAACCTTTCGGAATCAGGGATTACTTCGTTCTCAACGCATTGGCACCATCTCTAAACTTGTCATATGACGCGGAGGAGCTCCCATTCTCCGTAAAACCTGACCAGAAGGTATCACCTGAAATGCTTACAGCACTTTTCAGATCAACATATGAAGGTACAGAGTATGATATGGTCAAGGACCTCTCCATTGATTTCAAGAGAAGGGTGTGGAATCCATACGACAACTCCATCACCATCACTGATGAACACATCACTCCAGTCTCAGCATTCATGTCCAATGAAATGAGGGCGCTGCTCAACCACTTGAAACCCGATGTAGCACCCAACATGCGCACCATTGCTGTGATAAGATGCTCATACTCATCTGTTATGCAGGCAAGAAGCTGGCTTCCTGATGCTGTAGGTGGAGTAGTATATTTTGCATATGACAACCCTGCCCAGTCACCACGTATCCCTATTTATGCCGGTATTGACCAAATTCATCCCGCATTCCAGATCTGCGGTCAGCACGAATACCGTCAGGATGCTGCAATCTGGGCATACAGGGAGACAAACCGTCTCTCAACCATCGATTGGAACAAGACCAGGAAACTGTTGGAGGATGAGGTGCTGGCACTTGAGGCAAAAATGTTCAGATCGGGTGCATCCTTAGAGGCAGAAGTTGCCGAGCTGATAGCTGCTGGAGAGGTGGAGAAAGCACAGGAACTCATCACACGCCATACAAATGACTTTGCATCGCTCACAATGCAGCGCTGGCAGGAATTGAAGGAAAAATTGTGGATGATTTTTGTCAGAAGTATGTAAAAAAACTCTTACATTTGTGTTCAATATGAAAGAAGCAGTACTACATCTTGAGAATGGCCTTGAATTTCAGGGCTATTCATTTGGTTATGAGTTTCTTGCCGAAGGTGAGGTAGTTTTCAGCACCTCTATGGTAGGATATCCCGAATCTCTGACCGACCCTAACTATGAGGGGCAAATCCTATGTATAACTTATCCGCTTATCGGTAACTACGGTATTCCTGATGACAACAAGGAAAACGGAATATCCCTTAACTACGAGTCTGACAAGATTCATGTGAAAGGTGTTATCGTATTGGATTACTCATTCAACTACAGTCACTGGAACGCAGTCAAGAGTCTTGACCAATGGCTTAAAGAGAACAAAATCCCCGGTATTTACGGAGTAGATACCCGTGAGGTTACCAAATATCTGCGCGATAATGGATCCCAACTTGGTGCCATTATCCCAAGAGGTTTCAACACCCCTACCAAATTCTACAATCCCAACCTCGAAAACCAGGTTGCTAAAGTGAGCTGTCCAGAGGTAATCAAGTATGGCAAAGAGGGTGGCAAAAAGGTAGTTCTTGTAGACTGTGGTGTAAAAAACAGTACCCTTCGCAAACTTGTAAGTAAAGATATAGAGTTAATCCGTGTCCCCTGGAATTACGATTTCAATGCACTTGACTATGATGGTGTGATTGTATCAAATGGTCCAGGTAATCCTGATTTCTGCACTGAGACCATTAGGAACATCCAGGTGGCTATGGAGAAGAAGAAACCTGTCTTTGGCATCTGCATGGGTAACCAGCTGCTTGCAAAGGCTGCAGGTGCTTCCACATACAAACTTCCTTACGGTCACAGAAGCAACAACCAGCCAGTACGTATGGCTGGCACTGAAAGATGTTTCATCACATCCCAGAACCACGGCTATGCTGTAGATCACAGTTCGCTCGGTTCAGATTGGGAACCATACTTCATCAACATGAACGACGGTTCTAACGAAGGAATAAGACACAAAAACGGACTCTTCTTCGGTGTCCAATTCTATCCAGACAACAACACTCTATTTGACGACTTCCTAAATCTACTATAGAACACTATGGACAAAAGCATTAAAAAAGTTATTCTCCTTGGTTCAGGAGCCCTAAAGATTGGTGAAGCTGGTGAGTTCGATTACTCTGGCTCTCAAGCCATCAAAGCGATGAGAGAAGAGGGTATCGAGACCATCCTTATTAACCCCAATATCGCTACAGTTCAGACATCTGAAGGTGTTGCAGACAAGATCTATTTCCTCCCTGTAACCCCATTCTATGTAGAGAAAGTCATCCAGAAAGAGAAACCACAAGGTATCCTCCTGGCATTCGGTGGTCAGACTGCACTGAACTGCGGTGTAAAACTTTATGAGCAGGGAATCCTTGAAAAATATAACCTTAAAGTGCTCGGTACCCCTGTCCAGTCAATTATGGACACAGAGGACCGTGAACTCTTCGTCAAGAAACTTGATGAGATTGATGTAAAGACCATCAAGAGCCACGCTGTAGAGAATATAGAGGATGCTGTAGCATCTGCAGCTGAACTTGGCTATCCTGTCATCATCCGTGCAGCTTACGCACTTGGCGGACTTGGCAGCGGTTTCTGCGACAACGAAGAGGAACTCCGCAAACTTGCAGAGAAATCTTTCTCATACTCACCACAGGTACTTGTTGAGAAATCTCTCAAAGGTTGGAAAGAGATTGAGTTTGAAGTGATGCGTGACCGCTTCGACAATTGTATTGCAGTCTGCAACATGGAGAACTTCGATCCACTTGGTATCCACACCGGTGAGAGTATCGTAGTGGCACCTTGCCAGACATTGACCAATCAGGAGGTAGCAAAACTTCGCGAGCTTGCTATCCGAATTGTAAAACATGTAGGTATCGTAGGTGAGTGTAACGTCCAATTTGCATTTGACACACATTCAGAAGATTATAGAGTTATCGAAGTTAACGCCCGCCTTAGCCGTTCATCTGCACTTGCTTCAAAAGCTACCGGATATCCATTGGCTTTTGTAGCTGCAAAACTTGGCTTGGGCTACGGTCTGTTTGACCTCAAGAACTCAGTTACCAAAACTACCCCTGCTTTCTTTGAGCCTACACTTGACTATGTGGTTTGTAAGATTCCACGTTGGGACCTCAGCAAATTCCACGGCGTATCACGCGAGATTGGCAGCAGCATGAAGAGTGTCGGCGAGGTGATGTCTATCGGACGTACCTTCGAAGAGACCATCCAGAAAGGTCTCCGTATGATCGGTCAGGGTGCCCACGGCTTTGTAGCCAACAAAGAGATAGTAGTGGAAGATATCGACAAAGCTCTCCGTCAGCCTACCGACAAACGTATCTTCGTCATCTCAAAAGCATTC
>JAZRHK010000178.1:0-4856 GCA_045644725.1 Candidatus Coprenecus sp.
GTTCTCAAGCTCTTCCATATTTGCGTTTGCGTAGCGGTATCTCTGGGCTTTGCACAGGCGTACCCCGTCGATGATCGATGCGTGGTTGAGTGCGTCTGAGATGATGGCATCCTTCTCGTCAAGCAGGGGCTCGAATACACCACCATTGGCATCAAAGCAGGCAGCATACAGGATAGTGTCCTCTGTGCCGAAGAATTCGGCGATTTTGGCTTCGAGTTTTTTGTGGAGGTCACCGGTGCCACAGATGAAACGGACGCTGGACATTCCGTATCCGTGTGTGTCGAGTGCCTCTTTGGCTGCGTTTACAAGTTCCTGTGAGTCTGCCTGACCCAGGTAGTTGTTTGCGCAGAAGTTGAGAACATTCTCCCCTGTGCTCACTTTAATCTCTGCACCTTGTGGAGAGGTGATGATCCTTTCGTGTTTGTAGAGCCCGGCTTCTTCGATGTTCTTGAGCTCGTTTTGTAGGTATGCTTGAAAATCCTGATACATATATCTGTTATTTTTGATTTGTCTTGTCAAACAAAGATAGTAAACTTTCCCCTTAGGCATAAAAATTGCAATACATTTCTCTCAAGAAATTTGAAAACTCTTAAAGTTTCTTTAGTTTTGCGGCCGTTTTTGTACAATGGATATGATTACAAGAGAAAGAATCATAGAGACCTCTACGGAGCTTTTCAATACCAAAGGTATCAAGTCCATCACCATGGATGATATCTCGTCTGTGAATGGTATTTCCAAAAGGACTCTGTATGAGTTGTTTGCTGACAAATCTGCCCTTATTGAGGCTTGTTTTACTTCATTGGCAGACAAGATGAGGGATGTCTCTATGAAACTGAGAAACGAGTCTTCAAATATTCTGGAGTATATCCTGAAGTATCAGGACTACGAGTCAAGGGAGTCAGAGAAGCGTTCCAGGCTGCTGACAGACGAGATGAAGAAGTTTTATCCTGAGGTATACAAGAGGGCTATCGAGGGGGTGAAGAAGGAGCATATCAGCTATACCAAGTCGCTGATAGAGGAGGGGATAAAAGATGGACTGTTCGAGCCCAGAATAGGTTCTGTCGATGTGGCTACACAGATTCTGTCTATCCTGGTGGGGATCAATTCGTATGCACTCAGTGACTCTGTCCGCAAGAACTCCACCCATCAGGAGATTTTTATGAGTTCTGTGGTGATTTTCCTCAGGGGGCTCTCCACTGACAAGGGCAGGAGTATAATTGACAACTATTTTAAAGAGAGAAATATAGATTAAAATTTATTTGTTTATGATTAAACGTTCCATTTTGGTGTTAGGTTTTATGGCAGCTGCCCTGTTCTCTGCAGTAGCACAGGTGTCTGCCTCAGAAAACACCACATTAAGTTTGTCCTTTGATGAGGCTGTGAATATGGCTATCGAGAGGAACCGCACATTGCAGAATGCATCTCTGGATGTGAAGAAGGCTGAGGCTGCAAAATGGGAGGCTGTTGCATCGATGCTTCCTCAGGTAAGCGGATCTCTCGCCTATTCGAGTAACTTCAATTATGGTATGGAGATGATGGGTCAGACTATCACTATGCCAGCGTCAGGCCAGTTGTCCATCACAGCCAGTGTGGCACTGAGTGCTGCTCAGATAATCTCTACACAGATAGGCAAGGTCTCTGTGGATATGGCAAATGTGACCAAAGAGCAGACTAATCAGGATATCGCAAACCAGGTGAGGGTTCTCTACTATTCTGCGTTGGTGGCCGGCCAGACTCAGGAGCTTCTCACCAAGAATCTTGAGAATCTCAAAAAGCTGTATGAGTTCTCACAGAATGCTGTGAATGTGGGTGCAGCCGAGCAGTTGGATGCAGACCAGATTATGGTTCAGGTGGCAAATATGGAGACTACATTAAGCACCTCGAAGCGTTCTATGGAGATGGTATACAACTCTATGCGTCTGCTTTTGAATATTGATGTGGATACAGAGATATCTCTTAGCCAGACCATTGATGATCTGCTGTCAATCCCTCATGCAAAAGCTCTTATAGCAGAGGATCTGGTTTTGGAGAACAATTTCAGCTATCAGCTGGTGAGCCAGAGTGCAAAGCTTACCAAAATGCAGGTAAACATGGCCGGTTGGGCATATGCACCGACACTTTCTGCCTACTACCAATATACAGGTAAGAAGAACTTTGGTGAGGCAAGATTCAATATGACCATTCCTCACGCAATGGGCATCACACTTTCTGTCCCTATCTGGTCTTCAGGTCAGAGATATAAAGCGCTCCAGGGGGCTAAGTTTGCTCACGAGAAACAGTTGAATACATTGGCAGATACCGAGATGGCCCTTAAAGTTCAGCACAGGCAGCTCAAATATAACCTCACATCAGCCCTTGAGAGACTTGAGACCCAGACCAGGAATGTAGATGTGAATCAGAGGGTGTTTGACAATATCAGCCTGAAATACGAGCACGGCTACTCTTCGAGCATGGATGTTACCACAGCCGGTACAAACCTTATCTCAGCGCAGAGCAGTTATGTACAGGCACTTCTTGAGTTTGTAAATGCGCAAATCGAGCTTGAAAAGCTCCTGAACAAGTAATAAATAGAAAAATAACAATATGAAACTTATCAAATTTACCCTTTTGTCAGTAGCAGCTTTGGCACTTGTAAGCTGCGGCCCCAAAGCTCAGGAAGAAGCACAGAAGGAGGCAGTGCGTAATGAGGTGGTAAAGGTTGCCCCTCTTCAAAAAACAGAGATCTCCAGAGTAGTGGAATTTTCGACAAATCTTCAAGGTTACGAGACTATGAGCATCGCTCCATCAGTAACCGGAAAGATCGAGCAGATATTTGTGGAGGTTGGTGACAAAGTGAAAGAAGGTGACATGCTTGTGTGCATGGATCAGATGCAGCTGAATACCACCAAGCTCACTTTTGCAAACCTGTCAACCAATATGGACAGGATGGAGTCACTTTACAAGTCAGGTTCTATCTCTCAGCAGAACTATGACCAGACCAAACTAAGTTATGAGCAGACCAAGGAGAATCTTGAATTCCTCGAGGAAAATACCTTTGTCAAAGCCCGTTTCAATGGTGTGATCTCTGCCAAGAACTATGAGGATGGTGAGCTTTATGCAGGCCAGCCTATCCTGGTTCTTACCCAGATCGAGAACTTGAAGGCATATATCAATATTCCAGAGCAGTTTTTCCCTAAAGTGAAAGCGGGGATGAAAGTGGATATTGTCTCTGATATCTATCCTGATCAGGTTTTCCAGGGTACTATCGAGATAGTACATCCTACTATTGATGCCGCTACACACACTTTCCAGGCTAAAGTGAAAATTCCCAATGGCAAGAATCTTCTCCGTCCAGGTATGTATGTCCGTACATCTATGCCTATGGGCAAAGAGAATACTATCGTGGTTCCTTACCAGTCAGTACTGAAACTTATCGGTTCAAATGAGAGATATGTGTATGTCAACGACAACGGTGTGGCCAAAAGGGTGTTTGTAAAACTTGGCCAACGTTTTGATGACCAGATCGAGGTCTCAGGCGAGGGTATCGTAGAGGGTGTAGAGCTGGTAACTGTAGGTCAGGCAAAACTTGTAGATGGAGTTAAATTGACTATATCTAAATAAGGAGAATAAATAATGAGTATATATAAAACATCGATTAACAAGCCCGTAACGACAGCCCTCATTTTTGTCGCTGTGGCTATTATTGGTCTGTTCTCGCTGAGCAAGCTTCCGATCGACCAGTTCCCGGAGATGGAGCCACCATACATCACAGTGATGACTACATACGCCGGTGCGAGTGCGAGTGAGATCGAGACAAATGTTACCAAGATCGTAGAGAACAGCTTGAACTCAGTAGACGGTCTTAAGGAGATATCTTCCCAATCCAAGGACCACATGTCTATGGTTATGCTGGAGATGGAGTGGGGGACAAATCTGGATGAGGTGATGAACGATATCCGCTCTTATGTGGATATGTTGAAAGACCAGCTCCCTGACGGATGCAGCAACCCTTTCATTTTCAAGTTCAGTTCGAGTTCTATGCCTATTATCCAGTTTGCAGTTACCGCAGATGAGAGCTATGCAGGACTTGACAAGCTTCTGAATGATGAGGTGATACCACAGCTTAACCGTGTCAACGGTATCGGTAATATCTCTCTGTCAGGCAGCCCTGAAAGATATGTGTATGTAAACATTGACCAGCAGAAACTGGATGCTTATGGTATTCCATTGGAGACTGTGGGCAACATGATCAGTGCAAACAACTTGAACCTCTCTTCAGGTACGGTGAAAATGCTCAATGAGCAGTATCAGATGCAGGTGAGAAGTGAGTATCTGGAGAGTGCCGAGATAGAGAATATTGTAGTGACCACTACACCTGCCGGACAGCAGGTTTTTGTAAGGGATATCGCTGTGGTAAAAGATACCATCAAGGATCTCTCTCTGGATGAGAAGATCAATAGCCGTGAGGGTGTCCGTATGATGATTACCAAGCAGACCGGAGCAAACACCGTGCAGATCTGTAAGGCTGTAAATAAGGAGATGAGAAGGATAGAGAAGACTCTCCCTTCCGATGTGAAGATAGATGTGATCTATGACTCATCTACTGAGATCCAGAACTCCATCAACTCTCTGGCAGAGTCCATCTTCTACGCTCTGTTGTTTGTGGTATTGGTAGTGTTGGTATTCCTGGGAAGGTGGCGTGCTACATTCATTATCGGCATTACCATCCCTATTGCACTTATCGTAGCATTTATCTACCTCCTTCTGGTGGACAGTTCGCTTAATATTATTTCGCTCTGTTCATTGACTGTAGCGATCGGTATGGTGGTGGACGATGCCATTGTAGTGATTGAAAACGTGGAACGCATTATGCACGA
>JAZRHK010000179.1:0-1492 GCA_045644725.1 Candidatus Coprenecus sp.
ACAGTAAGAAGGGCTCCTGCCAAACCAAAATACAGGGTTGTTATTCCAGTAAGCCATACCAGCGCAAAACCGCCGGCAATAGCCACTGCAAAAAGCCCGAGGGAGAGTCTTTTTATCTCCTCCGGAGCAAACTGCCCGCTCACTATAGAGAGTCCTCCAACAGTATCCTCCCTGTCAACACCACTCTTGTAGTCCTTATAGTCGCTCCATGTATTTCCCGCTGCATGGAACAGCACCACATTAAAAATTGTAAATACTCCAATAGTCCAATCCACCTCCATCCCTTTCCAGAACAGATATCCCAAAGTTACAAGCACCGGCATTGCGGAAGCCGGAAAAGACCACGGACGGGTGGCTATCACCCAATCTTTAAAAGTTTTCTTTTGTGACATAATTTTACTTCTCCCATATCTTCAACGAAACCGGAAACCACATCTCCTCCCCCACTTTCATAAAATACATGCTTCCGTCCCTGCGTTCAAGCCTTCTGTAGTTGGCCCTTACATATTTACGGCCACTTCCCTGGGCTACATTGCCATTATAGACAAGCAAACCGTGTTCCGACCACGCATTTTCTATCCTTACCCTGATATTATCATTATCCACTGCAGTTACTACCCCCTCACATTGCGGCATCCTCCCGCCATTGTGATTGTACAACTTCTCCTCCTGGGCAGATGTATATCCAAACGGATAACTGAACCTCACACTGTCTCCCACCTCATAGCCGCTCTTTTGCCTCTTCATACCTCCTCTCCTTCCCTGAATTTCAAAAAAGTGATACACCAATCCGTTACCTGCACTACTGACCACACGTCTGGGCCTCCCATTTGCCGGATCATAAAATTTTTCTCCCTTGAGATGCTTGCGGTAATAGGAGAGCACCCTTCCCGACATACCATCCGGTTCATACCCCATCCCATTCTCCCTGAGATAAAGATAAAACCTGGAGTTGTTCCACAACCACATGTTCCTGATCCACATACCTGCTGAAAAATGCAGGTCCACCTCTTCCCAATTATTATTCTTGAGATATTCCCTGTCTTCCTGCTTGAAAGATGTATCAAGGGCCTTCATTGCCTCCTTCATATTCTTGGGAATATACACTCCTTTTATCTTCTCTACAATGGAATTTATCTCACCGTACCTCTGTACACGCCTGAGCTTTTGCGCTTCCGCCCCTACCGAAGTGCATATGAAAAACAAAAAGAGAATTATTGCCGGTCTTATCATGAGATAGCGCATAGTATTTCTTCAAAGATATAAAAAAGTTAATTTATCCCCACTAATACAAGATACTTTTCCTATTTTCGCAGTCATATTACAGACCCATATGGCAAAGAAAGAAGGTATAAGAAAACTGTTTGACAACATTGCTCCCGATTACGACAAATTGAACCATATCCTGTCGCTCAACATTGATAAAGGATGGAGAAGAAAGGCGGTGAAGGAGCTGCTCAACACCCAAGAACCCCTCAACGTCCTGGACGTG
>JAZRHK010000180.1:0-1182 GCA_045644725.1 Candidatus Coprenecus sp.
AATACACCCACATATCACTCGGAACACTGGTTATTATAGTAGACTGCTGCATCACCCTCACCACCGTGATTGCTTTCGGCGACTGGAGACTCCCGATGTACTCCTGGATACTCATCTTCATAGAGGGGAAAGTTATTGACTTGGTGGTGGACGGAGCAAATGTCCACAAGACTATGATGATTATTTCAGAAAAAACAGAAGATGTAAGGAAGATAATTATTGAGGATATAGGAAGGGGTGGCACAATTTTCAACTGCGAGGGTGGATATAAAGGTGAATGCCGTAAAATCATCTACACCGTAGTGACCCGCAGGGAGGCCTCCATCCTCCGCCACAGGATAAATGTGGTGGACCCCAATGCCTTCATAAACATAATAGATTCCAAAGAAATCCTGGGAAATGGCTTCAAGCCATTGGAGGAATAGAAAACCGGCCCTGCCTTTGAAGTGACAGGGCCGGCTTATTTTTTGCGCACTGCGGTTATTACCAGATGATAACCCTCTCCTCTTCAGGGAGGAACATTGCACCCTCAGTGATACCGAATGCTTTGTGGAATGATTCAATATTGCGTAGAGTGGCATTTACGCGGTTCTTGCCAAGTGAGTGGACATCCACTTTTGTAAGGCGTGCAGCCTCCTCATCGCGGATATTTTGTCCCCAGATGGTAGCATACGAAAGATAGAATCTCTGATCAGCAGTAAATCCGTCAAGAGGTGCAGGCTCACCTTTGCCCTCAAACGAATTGTGAAGAGCAGTGTACGCTACGCGCAATCCACCCTGGTCTGCAATGTTCTCACCAAGAGAGAGGGCTCCGTCTGCCATCACTGCAGGCTGGTCACCTTTTGCAGGGAGGATCTCGATTTTATTGAATTGATCTACAAGGACATCTGTACGAATCTTGAATGCCGCAGCATCCTCATCTGTCCACCAGTTGTTCATATTGCCATCCTTGTCGAACTGACGTCCCTGATCATCGAAGCCGTGGGTCATTTCGTGGCCGATAACCACACCGATAGCACCATAGTTTACAGCATCGTCAGCAGCCGAGTTATAGAAGGGAGGCTGCAAGATAGCTGCGGGGAAGCAGATCTCGTTTGTTGTGGGGTTGTAGTAGGCATTTACGGTCTGGGGTGTCATGTGCCACTCCTCGCGATCTACCTCCTTGCCCAGCTCAGAGATGCT
>JAZRHK010000181.1:0-10910 GCA_045644725.1 Candidatus Coprenecus sp.
TTGGAGCAGATACTTAATCCAATTTTTACGCAGTTTCATGATTTTTATAATTGTTATACTTAATATTAAAATGCAAATCCAAATGAGACTACTCCGTAGTGCCTCATATCACCTTTGACAGCTCCTCCGGTGGCAAATTCACCATGGTACTTCCCTTTGACAGAGATGGCTTTGAAGGTGTATTTTACCTCCAGCCCACCTTTCATTTTGGGTGCGTACCAGAAATTGTACTCCTGCATAAGTTCCTTCTCAAGCTGCCATTGGTTCTGCCCCTCTTCGGTGTTGTTCATTATCCCGTCAGCGAAGGAGTAGGATACTTCAGGGACAATGTCGAGTCTTGAGTTCCTGAATGGTATGTAGTGGGCATATTTCAAATATGCTTCCATGGTATTCATTGATTGGTTGAATGTCAGAGGGGTCTCTTTGTACTTGTGGCTGACAGCAGTCCCTTTAATTCCGGCAGAGGCTTCCCATTTGATGTCTGTGTGGGATTTGGCCATCCGGTAGGTATATGAGATCTCCTCCGACGCAAAGCTCCTGTAGTAGTAGTTTATGGGGCCACCATATGTTACCCACACCCTGATATTGGAATTGGGGTCGAGTTCCTGTCTCTGAAGAAATCTGTTCCCTACCATGGTGTAGAAATGGACTTTTGCCCCTATCTTATGCCTGAAGCCGCACAGAATGGTAAGTTGGTCACTGAAAGAGAGACTGTTTGTCTGCCCGTGGATAAGGCCATTGTACCCAGTCTCGCCCTGCATCGCAGTGGTGTAGCCGGCTGTAAAGTCGTTGAATATTCTGGCTCCCGATACTGACAGGTCTGCTGTCAGTGTGGCGTTGTATCCAGAGGTTATGTTTTCGCGGGAGGTCTCTGCACTTGAGAAGCCGGTACTGTGATAGAGCCATAGTCCATACAGGTAGAAGAGATATTTCTCTTCACTGGCGTCCTCCTGTTTGTACTCCACTTTCTCGGTATTGCGGAGATATCCCAGATCAAGTCCCATCTTGAACTTGTCCCAGGAGAACATTATTGATGGGGACACCTCAAATTCCATAAGGGTATTTTTGTTGCGCAGGTCACGGTGTTTGGCCATAATGCCTACATTGTACTTTAGGCCAATTCCCAAAGAGACGAGGTCACTTGCTGGGTACGCAAGTGCTGCGCCCATACTGTATTGTTCGTGAGAGAGGTTTCCAGGGATGGTGTCTGCGAGCATGAATGGGGTGGAGTATGGGTCTATCCATCCACGCCATCTGCTCTCTTGGGCCATGGTGTAGTCGTAGCTGAAATCTCCCCTGAGATACCCTTTGCCGAGCTTCATGTAGGATGATATGTAGAAATTGCCCCCATATTGGCTCTGGGGATCATAGATATTCTTGAGGTCACCGGATGTGATGTATCCCGATATTCCACCTTCGGTGTAGGATGATATATGCTTTAGGAATGCCTCATTAAGTGTCATACCGGCGCAGTTGGATGAAGTGGTCCAAGGATTGATCCATCCTATCCTCTCCATAGAGTAGTCTTTTTTCTGTGCAGACAGTGCAGTGAATGCCACAGACGCAAGCAATATTGTGATCAGTCTTTTCATGGCAATCATTTTTTAAGTCTTGGTTTGAGAGGGCTGTCTGCTATGAAGTCCTCGAATGAGTTGTTGGTGTCTTTAAATACCTCTATCCCGTCGTATGTGTCGAGAAGAGCTCTGGTAACACATTTTCCGGAGTATCTGGACGAGGTCATATATGTGTATGCGGCATCCACTGAGCTTGGAAGCCGCTTGGTGGCCCCTTCGGGTTTGTCTACGCACTCGACGCCATCATATATCCAATCTTTGGCAATATGCCAGTATTTGGTGCCTGACGATGTTCCGGGTGCATATTTCTCCCATGTAATGCTGTCATCCCTATATTTTTTTACCCCCATTTCAGGCTTGAAAAGGACGAATGCCGGTGAGTGTACAGATACACCCCATCCATAACCCTGGCCAGCCATATAGCAGACCATTCTGGGGATGCCTGCAGCTATCTCGTGCTGTGTAAGGTGGTCATCGTAGCAGCCGAAGTCAGCCTTCTCCAGATGGAGCCCCGATGTGGCTCTTGTGGAGTGGTCCACAGCTGAGCGGAGCGCTACTACGCACGACTCACCGGGTGCAAGGGGATAGGTCTTTCCATCGCCCGGGAACATCCAGAACATCTGGAAGATGGGGATGGTATCCCGTCCCAGCCATGCGTTGTTGCCTGTAGTGGAGTTGGCAGGATATATGGTGGCGATGCATAGTGAGTCAAGATACTGAACAGTCCCTTCAGGACCAGAATTGTTGTATATCTCGACATAAGTGTCACGTGTGTAGCTGGCACCGTTCATGGTGGATGAACCGTGATAATAGATCTCCCTGAAGATAAGTGGGCTAGGGACAGCTACCTCGAGCAGGATATCTATCTGTGGTGATATGAATGTCCCATCGGTGGAGACGATTCCGTCTTCAGCCAGAAGAAACTCTGTCGCTGCACCATTGATGGCGATGCGGGAAGATTCATAATAGGCAGAGGCTATAATGTCGTATTTGCCGGGTTGGACCTTGAAATGCACCTCTCCGTTGGAGTCGGGGAACTCTGTGTAGCTGAAGGAGTTCCCTTTGTTCTGTAGCCTTACCGAGATGGTGGTGATATCCAGATCCACATCGATCTCTTCCGGGATATGGAGCCTTATCGTCAGGGATGCGGCATTGTCCATATCCTTAAGACACCCTGTGGCCAGACAGAGAGATAAGAATGTGATAAACAGTATATGTGATATTCTTCTGTACATCGTCTATTTGATTGATATTTTAATCTCTGCACCGAAGTAGATCGGTGAGTTTTTCCTTTGTGGATAACCTGTAACACTGTTTTTGACTTCGCCTTTCAGATTAAGGAAGTTGTTTGCATAGAACGAGATAGTAGCCAATTTTCTGATCTCTTTGGTGAGACGTATGTTGAGCAGACCATAGAATGGATAGTTTGCCCTATGGTAGTATGTCCCGGTATTGGTCGAGATAAGCATGTTTCTATATTGTTCATCCCTCTCCATCTCTTGGGTAAATGGGATAACATTCCCTTTTCTGTCCATTATGTACAGAGGGTTGATGTATTTGGTGTGCTCACTGTCTTCGAGGGCCTCTTTACCTGATACCCTGCGTCCATTTTCATCATAGAAGTATGGAAGGGACTCACCATTGTATTCATAAAGAGAAGTGGTCCTGTCCATAAACACCATCTGGGCTGTCAGTGTTACCACCATAGCTATCTCAGGAATATGTGTTATAAAGCGGATATTGGTGCTCAACCTCTCCTTGACAGATGTGTTGGACGATCCGAAGGAGCCGGCATATATGCCCACATATGGGAATGTCCGTCCGGCTGTTGTCCCTGAATAGTGGGATGCTGTCTCATGTGTCTTGGAGGAGCGGATATTCATATATGCACCACTGATATTGATACTGGTGTTGATCTCTTCAATTTTTGCAAAGTCGAGGGTGTACTCGATACCCCATTTGTCGTTGATGATTCCATTTACAGGGCGGTGGTATGACATGAATGTGGTGTCGTTGATGGAAGAGAGCGTTTTCCCACCTGCTATGATCCTGTTGTTTCTGTATTCCGGAAAAGCCCCTGACGGAAGATTCTCCTGGCTAAGTTCGCCATTGACCCATTTATATCCGTATCTGCGGTATTGCATCGGGATATACTCGGTAGTAAAACCGTATCCGTCGGTCATTCTCTCCTTGAAGTAGACTACAGATCCGCTTACCAAACCTCCGTCAATATCTATACCTGCCTCAAAGTTGACAGATTTCTGGGGCTTAAGATCGGGATTGGAGGTCTCTACTCTCTTTGTAGTCAGTACAGCGAGCCCGAAATCATTGGCATCGAAGTCGTTATATGAGAATGAGACGAGATCGTAGAAGGCATCTTCCGGGAAGAGGTATGCCATAGAGGGCATTTTGTAGGTGATACCCCATCCTGCGCGGACGCTGAGCCCTTTAAATCCCTGTTTCTTCTTGATAATATCGTATTTTACATTGAAGCGTGGCTCAATGGTGAAGAAATTGTCGGTATTTATCCCTTTTGCTGCGATGTGGTTAAGGCGTGCACCTGCCTGTATTTCCAGCAGTGTAGCTGCAATAGGGAGTTTGAGATTGTCCTCGGCGAAAGCGGTGTACCTGTGCAGCAGAGGAATCTCATTGTAGGATCTTTCGCGGGATGCGGAGGCTGAGCCGGGTGATGGTGGGAGTCTTAGGTCAAAAACCTTTCCGGCACCGTTGTTGCCCTGTATTTTCCATTCTCCGCCGATGAGGACTTTGTTTGATATCGCGCCGTACCTTCCGAAGAGGTTGGCGGTAAGTTTTCCTTGTCCGTCAATGGGGGTTCCATAGACTGAGACATCAGAGTAATACTGTGCAGGGGTGAAAAAACCTATATTCTCCCCGCTTTCCATGGACTCGGAAGTGGGAGTATATCCTGCGCTTCCCAGATAGACTTTGCTTCGGGAGTATTGCTCTGCAATCCCTCCGGTCACCATATATTCTATATTGGTAATCCAGGGCTTGTTAAGGATCCAGCGGCCATTGATATTGAGTCGAAGTCCCTTCTCTTTCTGCTGCTGCACCTCTTCGAGGAACAGGTCAGGGTCAGAAATGGTAGAGGCGTTTGAGTAATTGCCGCGGAGTTTTACATTGAAGGTCAGTTTTTTTGCGAAGTTTTTCGAATATCCGGCCTGAAAATTGACCCTGTCGTATGCAGATGCGGGGGTGCGGATATCCTGATATGCTTTGGCGTAGTCCAGATCGAAGTTGAGGACTCCCCCCCTCTCTCCGAGAGCAAAGCCTTTCCCTCCTGATACCTGCTTAAGTTGTGGGTCTGCTTTTACCCTTATCTCCCATGGGGTGATACCAGCCTTAGTTTTGACAACTACCGCTCCTGAAGTGAGGTCACCATATTCAGCGGAGGGGATACCTCTGATTACCTGCACAGATTCGATGTTGTCGGTAGATACTTGTCTGGCATCTACACCGCCACCTGCGGTAGATGCGGCATTGTCTGAAGTGCCGTTGACCATCGAAGATGTGGAGATGGTTTGAAGGTTGGCATCATTGGACATGGATGCACCGTCCACGATAAGGGCTGTCCCTATAGCATTGGCAGTATTGCTGCCGATATCGCGGATTGACAGGGTGTTGACAGATGTGAGGTTCGGGTTCTCTGTGATACTTCCAGGGAGCAGCTGCATCACATCTTTCAGACTGGAGGGCTGTATGTGTTCGATGGTCTGGGCTGAAATTTTGGATGAGGATGTGATCTCACCACCCTCTTTGGCTGTCACTACCACCTCATCAAGTGCCAGACTCTGGGTCTTCATCAGTACGCTCAGACCCTTAAGATCTTTTTTAATGTCGAGGACCATCTCTCTGGTCTCATATCCCAGATTGGAGAACTCGACAGTATATTTGCCGGCTGGGATATTGGTGATTTTGAATTCACCTTTTTCATCGGTGACAGACCAGAGTCCCAACTCTTTGACCACTACAGTGGCCATGAAAAGAGGTTCACGTGCCCCGTCCTCGATAATTTTGCCGGAAATGTAAAATCGCCCCTGGTCCTCCCCGCTAAGTGTGCTTGCGGAGAGGAGAAGGGCGAAAAGAGTGGTAATGACTATAAGTAGTCTTTTAGTCATTATTATATGCTATTTGTTTCTTATACAGCGTACTGCCATACCGCTGCGTGATGCTGAGTATGCGGCAGACAAGTTAGGTCCGGCAGCATTGTTGGTAGAGGCCATAGCTGAGAAGTATTGTGCATTTTTAAGTGTGCCGTCGTCGTTCTTGTTTTTGGCACCCATCTCAGTGGTATATGCTGTTGAACCCATAAGGAAGCCAATGTTATTGACTACTGAGCCTTTAGTGGCTGTGAAATTGGTTACATTCACATAACCGAACCAATTGACATTCCAACCTGCTTCATTGGCTTTGGCAATTAAACCATACTGAGTCGCTGTGTCGTAGAAAGGTGCGGCCTCGTTCTTGTAGTCTTTGTGCACACTCTTGCCGAAGAGGTCTACATATTCTTTGGCTGTAGGGATGTGCCACCCTTCAGGGCAGATACCTTGTGTCCCTTCATAGGTTGCATAGGTCTCAGCAGTGATAGTTCCCGGTGCCAAGCCGAACGCTGCCTCCATGTTGTAGAGGTAGCCTTGCTTCTGAATCAGCTCTTCATTGTCCGAAAGGACTTTGTTTACACTGTCTACAGGGAACCAAACACCATTTTCGATGGCAGTAAGATCTGTAGAAGGGGTCTTACCTTCAGGGATAAAGCGAAGATTTTCCACCATCCATAAGCGTCCGTCAGGCAACCATTTCACTTTGTAGTCTACACCGCCCAAAGCAACAGTAGAGATTACAGGTTGCTCAAGTGAAAGTGTGCCGGAAGCTGAATTGTCGCTCAAGGCATAATTGATTTTGTATGAAATCTTGTCGTTTGTGGTATTCTCAGAGATGGTAACTGTAAGTTCATACTCACCGTATGTGCCTGAAGCCGGCTCTACTGTAATACCTTCACCTTCGGTAGTCACGCTCCAGTCGTTTGAAGCTGTAAGATTTACTTTGAATGATGACTCATAGCCGTTTAGAGTCAAATCTGCAGGTGCTGCGACAGTTATGTTTGCATCAGTCCCTTGTTGGTTGATGATAAAATCAACACCCATCAGACCTACTTCATTGGTGGCTACAAAGTTCACTTTGTATTCCTGAGGGGTAGAAACAGGGTTTTCAGGGACGGTAATTGATACGGTGGCGTTACCTGTACCTGAGGCAGGGTTTACTGTAATGGCGCTATTGTTGGGAGTTGCTTTCCAGGAAGCGTTGGATGTTACATCTACTGTAATGACTTCACCTGCAGCAGAAACGCTGGCTGTGCCGGTTGAAAGTCCAAGATCCGGTTCCTTTTTACAAGAAGTCAATGCCATAAGGCTTATGACCAAAACAAACAATAATTTTTTCATGCTATTTGTTTTTTAAAGATTAGAGAATTCTTTTGCTATGTAGTCCTCGGCCACTTGAGGGTATGCTCTCTCAAGTTCATGAATTTTGGCAGCCAAGGTGTCTGGGGTATCCTCTTCCGAGATGGAGCAGATACTTTGGTAGATAGTCCTACCGCAGTCGTAGTTCTGGTCAATGACGTGGATGGTGATTCCGGACTTTTTCTCACCGGCAGCTATTACTGCTTTGTGTACGTGTTCTCCATACATCCCTTTCCCTCCATATTTGGGGAGAAGTGCGGGATGGATATTGAGTATTCTCTCAGGATATTTTTCCAAGAGGTATTCAGGAACCTTGAGCAGGAATCCGGCAAGAAGGATAAAATCTATCTGATATTTCTCCAAGATGTGCAGGATGACATTTGAGTCCTGGAACTCTTTGTATGAGAATACTGCAGATGGAACACCCAATCTTTCAGCTCGTTGCAGGACATATGCGTCTTTTTTATTGGAAAGGATAATGCTGATTCTTCCTATTTGGGAGTTTTTAAAGTGGTTGACCAAGTTCTCAGCATTGCTCCCTGAACCTGATGCAAATACAGCTATGTTATACATATTTGTTCATATATTTGGTTGACAAATATAAATAATTTAGATGGGAGTTAAAAAAAAGAGTGGCCGGTTGGCCACTCTTATTTGATTAATCTACGCAAGCTTTGAGGTTACGGTCGCCCCAGCCGTTGTCAACGCGGGTTACGTAAGGCCAGAATTTGTTCTCTCTGATCCACTCGGCAGGGAAAGCAGCCTGCTCTCTGGTGTATGCGTGGTTCCACTCAGTAGCACAAACCTCATCAGCTGTGTGAGGAGACATCTTGAGAGGATTGTCCACCTTGTCAAGTTTGCCAGCTTTGATATCTTCGCACTCCTGTTTGATGGTCTTCATCATACCGATAAAGCGCTCAAGCTCTGCAAGTGATTCACTCTCGGTAGGCTCTACCATAAGTGTCTCGTGAACAGGGAATGAAAGTGTAGGTGCGTGGAATCCGAAGTCCATCATACGTTTTGCGATATCTGTAGCATCCACACCGAACTCCTCTTTGAATTTCTGTACATCGATGATGCACTCGTGGGCTACTCGGCCGGTAGCACCTGTGTAAAGCACAGAGTATTCAGGGGCAAGTCTGCAAGCGATGTAGTTTGCATTGAGGATTGCCATTTCAGAAGCTTTTCTCAAGCCGTCAGCACCAAGCATCTTGATGTATGCGTGGGTGATAGGGAGAAGCAGCGGGCTGCCGTAAGGAGCTGCAGATACAGCCTCTACACCTGCTCCGCCGCACTCTGGAACTACTGGGTGGCCAGGAAGGTAAGGGGTGAGGGCTTCAGTACAGCAGATAGGGCCGACACCAGGACCACCACCACCGTGAGGCATAGCGAATGTCTTGTGAAGGTTCAAGTGGCATACGTCAGCTCCGATGAAGCCAGGGTTGGTGATACCTACCTGTGCATTCATATTGGCACCGTCCATATATACAAGACCGCCGTTCTCGTGGATAATGTTGCAGATCTCTCTAATCTGTACCTCAAATACACCGTGTGTAGAAGGGTAGGTGATCATAAGACCGGCAAGTACATCTTTGTTCTCAATAGCTTTTGTGCGAAGCTCTTCTACATTGATGTTACCATTTTCGTCACAGCCTACAAGTACGATGTTGAAACCTGCCATAGCGGCACTTGCAGGGTTAGTTCCGTGTGCTGATGTAGGAATGATGATTACGTTTCTCTCTTTCTGGCCGTTTGCGTGAAGATAGCCACGGATAGTCATAAGACCAGCATACTCACCGGCAGCACCTGAGTTGGGCTGAAGTGAACAGCCGTGGAAACCTGTGATTACTGCCAAATCTTTCTCAAGCTCTTTGATGATTTGAAGAGAACCCTCTACCTGGTCTGCAGGTGCATAAGGGTGAACTCCGCCAAGCTCGCTCCAGGTAACAGGAAGCATCTCTGCTGCAGCGTTGAGTTTCATTGTACAAGAGCCAAGAGGAATCATTGAGTGGGTTAGTGAGATATCTCTCCTCTCAAGTTTCTTGATATAGCGCATCATCTCTGTCTCAGAGTGATATGAGTTGAACAGAGACTGTGTGAGGATAGGGGTCTCCCTCTTCATCAGCTCAGGGAGCTCAAGTTGGCAGCCACATTGTACCTCTACACCGAAGATTCCGCAGATAGCTCTTGCCTCTTCACAGTTTGACAGTTCATCGAATGATATTTGAACAGATTTTTCGCATGGGTAGTAGAAGTTGTAGCCGGCTGCAAGGGCTTTCTTCTGGATAGCTTTTGCGTCTACATCTACCACCTGTATAGTGTCGAAGTAGTTCTCAGTAGCAAGCTTAAGACCTCCGTTCTGGAGTTTCTGAGCCACTACGTGAGCATATTTGTAACCGTTAAGTGCAATCTCCTGAAGACCTTTAGGACCATGGTAAGCAGCATACATACCGCTCATTACAGCCATAAGCGCAGTAGCTGTACAGATGTTTGAGGTAGCTTTCTCCCTTTTGATGTGTTGCTCACGTGTCTGGAGTGCAAGACGTACTGCTGAATTGCCAAGGCGGTCCACAGAGATACCGATGATACGGCCAGGAAGGTTTCTTTTGTATTTGTCGTTGGTAGCCATCCACCCAGCGGTAGGACCACCGAATCCCATAGGGAGACCGAATCTCTGGGCTGTACCCACAGCGATGTCAGCGCCCCAAGCGGCTGGCTCTTTAAGGACTGCAAGCGCCAGAAGGTCACAATATGCAGATACGAGGATTCCGGCTTCGTGGGCTTTGGCTGCAAATTCAGTATAGTCGCAAACCTCACCGTCACAGGCAGGATACTGAACAAATGCACCGTAGCACATAGGGTCGAAACCATTTGCAAGAACCTCTTTCCAGTCACCGATAACCAACTCGATACCTAGAGCTGCTGAACGGGTTTTAAGTACTGAAAGGACTTGTGGGAAGATGTTGGCATCTACGAAGAATTTGTTTTTGCCTGCTTTTGCAGCATCTCTTGAGCGTAGCTCATAGGACATTCTCATAGCCTCAGATGCAGCTGTAGCGTCATCAAGCATTGAGCAGTTTGAGATGTTGAAACCAGTAAGTGAAGAGATCATGGTTTGGAAGTTGATAAGGGCCTCCAGACGGCCTTGCGAGATCTCAGCCTGATAAGGTGTGTATGATGTATACCAGCTTGGATTTTCAAGGATATTTCTGGTGATTACAGCAGGTGATGCTGTACCATAGAAACCGAGACCGATCATTGAACGGTAAAGTTTGTTCTTTGATGCTATCTTCTGCAAACGGTCAAGATACTGATGTTCGCTCATTGCTGGGTCCAGCTTCAAAGGTTCAGGGAGAATGATGTCCGAAGGTACTGTCTGGCTTATGAGCTCATCTACGCTCTTGGCACCAATAGCTTCAAGCATCTGTTTTACTTCGTGCTCTTTTGGGCCGTTGTGTCTGTCTGAAAAATTGAATGGCATATATGTTTGGTATTTAAAAAATTGTCAATTCCACAAAGTTATAAAAAAGTTCCTTTACTTCCACCTCTCCAGGTCAAGTCTTATGAATATGAAGAGGAGTATGGAGAAAGAGAGGAATGAAGTTCCGCCGTAGCTGATGAACGGAAGGGGTATGCCCACCACAGGGAAAAGCCCGATCGTCATAGATATGTTTATGAAAACATGCATGAAAAGGCAGCATGCCACACAGTAGCCGTAGACCCGGATGGAGCGGTCCGTGTGCTTCTCCGCATTGTATATTATACGGAAAATGAGGGCGAAGAAGAGTGTGAGCAGTCCGATGGAGCCTAAGAATCCCCACTCTTCCCCTATAGTGCAGAAAATAAAGTCAGTACT
>JAZRHK010000182.1:0-7678 GCA_045644725.1 Candidatus Coprenecus sp.
ACTAAATACATAAATGGTAAAAGGGTGGTCAAGAGCTTTACCGTCTCCCCAAAAGAGACCAGAGGCGACTGGAGAAAAGCAAAAAAACAGTCAGAGTTCCTGGCACGTCAGTGGCAATTATCCCAGGAGTACAATGAGACCTTTTCTAAACCTGTGAGAGATGCCCTTGAGGACTACATAAAGGACCGCTCACAGGTTTTGTCTCCCAGGACCATATACGACTATCGGAAGATCATCCCCTATTTTGAGTCTGTTCTGGATGTCCCTGTGGATGACATGGCGACACCTCAGGTGCAGGCACTCATAAATGAGTGGAGTGTGTCCATATCAGAGAAAACTATCCGCAACAGGATCAGCTTTCTGCTCTCCGCTCTCGATTATGCTGGGAATGACAAAAGATTTAAACTCAGATATCCTCAGAAGAGGGCGAAAAAGATCCTGGCACCGGATGTGCAGGATGTGCAGAGACTTTTGGACAATGCTCCTGATGACTTCTATCCCATCCTGTGCCTTGCAGCCTTTGAAGGCCTGCGCAGGGGAGAGATCGCAGCACTAAAGCAGGGGGATGTATCAAGAGACATGTGCCTCATATCCATCCACGCTGATATTGTCCAGGCTGAGGGTGGTTTTATATATAAACCTTATCCTAAAACATCAGGATCCACCAGGACGATAGAGATTCCCAAAAGCATTATTGACCTGCTGCCTGTGTCAGAGGATCCTGAGGCTTATGTTTTCGGAGTGAGCCCGGTTTCAATCTCCAGCAGGTTCTACAGGTTAAGGAAAAAGTGTGGGATTGATGCCAGTTTTCACTCGCTCAGACACTTCGCTGCATCTTTCAGGTCGGATATAGGAGTGCCTAAAAAGTATATTGAAGAGGTTGGCGGATGGAGGGATGGATCCAAGATCTTGGCACGGGTTTATGATAATACTCTCACCTCTACCAGAAAAAAGTACACGCAGATGACAAATAAGTTTATAGAGGACACCTTTAATATAAAGAGGTCCGTGTGATTAATCGTGTGATTAATGGTTCGTTAGATATAGATTTTTTTCAATTACTTTTTAATTATTTTCTATCACTTATCAAGTAGTGAATTGCCAGTATTTATGCGGTTTTGCTTCTCTTTTGGCTTGGTTGTGGAATTTCTTATCAAATACACTTTTTCGGGAAGAAATCCCGTCAGCAATTCAACTCAAAGCCAGTATATTAGCAGCCTCTCACAATCCGTGTGATTTTTCGTGTGACGTAAAAAAGGATCCTCTCCGGTGGTTAGCCGTTGAGGATCCTTTTCTGATTAAGCGGAGACAGGTATGGTCTCACTGATATTGTATCACATCTGCTCCATCCTGCTGATGGTTTTCTGGAGCTCATTTCTCATGCGCTCATCAGATGTGGATCTCATGATCTCCCGGAGATCTTCCACAGTCTCCCTGTTGTCTCTTGCGTAGCCATACCGGGCATAATCATCCGAGGCATATCTGCCCCTGGAGTCCCTGTTTGCCTGTGAGCCTCTGCCCCTGGCAAAGGATGTACCTCTGTCCATAGGGTAAACATTGCCCCTCTCTCTGCTGGTGTCTCCACTGTATCCCTCATCTGCAAGCTCGTCAGATCTCAATATGTTCTTTTTGAGGTGAGCCAGCTTGTCAGCATACTCGACCTCTGCCATGGAGAGCTTGCCCTTCTCGGACTTTCTCTCGATCTCTTCCAGCTCATCACAGATATACTCAATAAGTTTGTGCATGACCTTCCTCCTTCCTTATGCAATTCTCTGCACGACTAAATTGGCATTTTGTACCAGTATGGGACTTGCCGGGGTTGTCGGATCAGTGGGGACTGTTACGTTTTCCACTGATACATTCCAGCAGCACCCTTTTGGTACTGTAATGATCGCCGTTGACGTTACATTAAAGAAATTGTCTGTAGTTGGAGGATCCGCAGCTGTCGCTGCAGGGGTCACTATCGCCCTGGATGTGAGGATGGGCTCCCCATCAATTGCAAGAGCAATTGCAATGGGTCCCACTGTCCCGCCGTCAGGTATGGCAATATTGCCGTTAAATGTCACCTGGTACCGGGCAAAACAATTGTTTGTGACTCCTCTGAGAGTTACAATACCACTCTCGGGCCTGTGGTATACATATCCCTTGGGACAGGCAATTGTAGTGTTGAGCACTACAGGCTGATTGGGCTGCACTGTCTGCACAGGGTTTGAGGTAAACTCTGCCATGTCGTCACCTCCTTAAAAGTTTCCGCATCCACATCCACAGCCGTTGTTGTTATTGTTTGGGCAGGTAAAGATCGGCTGTGATCCATATACGGGCTGGCTGGGAATAGGGCAGGACCTGAGCTCATTCACGAGAGCTGCCACAGATGCCTGCTGACCATCTCTGATCTGGGCTGTCTGTGCAGTCTGAGATGCTGCAAGGTTTGCCATGTTGAGCTGAGTGCGGAGCTGATCGTTTTCTCTGCGGTAGTTGTCCAGCTCAAGTGAGCAGAGCTTGTCAAGGATGGCCTGAGTGCCCCTTGTCTGGCTGTCCACTACGTCACGGATGCCCTCTGAGATGGCTGCACGATCGGCACAGTTCTCTGTGGCTATGGTGTACTTGAGATCGGCTGTTGCCAGTCTGTTCTCACAGCAGCAATCTGCAAACTGTGTGCCCAGCTGGTTAAAGCCCTGAGCCATTGCAGTCTGTCCTGCAAAAGCCTGCTGCATGTTTGCCATCTGTCTGGCATTGGCTGCGGTCTCTGCGTTTGCAAAGCCTCCGTTGACGGTAGCATTGACTCCCGCAAAGCCGTTGCAGAGACTTGTCTGGATGTCTCCGCAGCAATTACAAAGCTGTGTGGACAGATTCTGTACACCTGACTGCACTCCGGTTATGCCGGACATGATAGCAGCCTGGTCAAAACCTCTCTGTACTGCTCCGCCGTTGCTGTCGTTTACAATGATAGGCTGACCGCCTCCAAACACTCCGCCGCCGCCATTGCCCTGGTTGTTACCAAAGCCATTGCCTGCAGCCAAAAGAATGATCAGGAGCACAATCCACCACCCGTTACCATCTCCAAAGCCGCCATTGTTACCTGAGCCGCCCTGAGGATAAACAGGATAGGGATATCCGCCTCCCATTGCTGATGGACTTACCAGCATTGTTGCCGGGATTCCGCTTGATTCATCTGTAAGACCCATTTTTACACCTCCTATAAACTTTTGTAGGTTAGGGATCAGACTCATACTCTGCCTGATCCGAGTATCATAAAAGCCTGTGCACCGACTTTTATAAATGAATTAAACTTTTTTAACTCAAGAACTTAAATACATTTGAGTTTCTATTTGAGTTTCTAACTAAATTAAAAATGAGTTAAAGTTTTGCACCCATGTTCCGAGCCATCTGCATTGCCTGATTGTATTGTTCTTGTGAGATTTTGCCGCTATTCAAAAGACTCTGTATCACGGCCTGTGGATTGTTTGAGATATTCTGGGGGATCCCATACTGTCCCAGAAGGGACATGGGGTTAGATTTTATTTGTGGCAGCATTGCGATCAGCTGCATTGGATTTATGTTCATGGTTTCGTCCTGCCTTTACGTTGATGTCGTTAAACCTCTGGATCAGACGATCCTCAAGGTCCTTTAATTCGTCATGTGTTACATAATCCATTATAGGCTCCGGATCCGCTATGATCCGGGGAGTATTCTGAGCCTGTCCTCTTACTGTGTAGTCCAGGATCTTCATTGTCGGCATACCGGTGGCATCTGCCGACTTTAGATATATGACTTGTGCCTCACTGTCCCAGAGCTGGACTGTCGTGTTTGGTGCCACTAAAAATGACTTTGCTCCTGCCTCTCCCTGCACCCAGATCATATTGCTCTGCATGGTCTGGGACTGTGGCATCTGCGCAGACGGCATCTGTGCCTGTGGCTGCGCTGGCTGCATCTGAGGCGGTGGCATCTGTTGGGCTGGATAATACTGCGGATATGTCACTGGAAATCCGTTGTTATATGCCATCTTTTTTCCTCCTATACCAATAATAAATAGGGATCTCGTTGCCTGAGTCCCAGGTGTCTATATAGTTGCCATCTACCACGGTCACGACATGTGATCCGGTACCGACAACAAAGATCCCCCTGGGGTGGTCCAGGCAAAAATCTCTCACCGTGTAGCAATCTGGACATCTGTTTGGAATAATGGCCCGATAAAAGCCATTTTGACGGAGTACACTGCCAAATACTGCATTTGAGTGCATTACGCTCCCCATTGCTTTGGCATTATATGCAATCAGGTCAAAAGCCTCATCCCAGGTTATATCCAGGGCCGTACTCACTGCCCTGATTGCACAATCTTCGACTCTATTAGAGATAGGGTTCTCATTATACTCTATCCACATGATGTCCTCTCCTAAGTTGTCAACGAGATACGGGATCCCTGTGAGATTATTATATCACTCTTAAGATACTCGCATTGATATTTTTTTGAAATATGTCAGTGATTTTTGAGATGATCCAGGGTCAACTCTCCTGCAACCCCATCCACAAAGGTATCTGTCTGGAAACCTTTAACACACTGCTCTGTCTTGGGGCCATAGCTTCCATCAATGTCACTGACTGGATAATTCCTGTTTTTAAGCTCCCACTGCAGCCACTTTACGTCCTCGCCCTTCATGCCACGCTTGAGGGTGCGTGTGGGTACAGGATAGCTGTTCTGTTTTGGAGCGCTGGCTATGAGCTTTACAACTCCGTCATAGTCCACATCAAGGTCACATCTTGTCTGTATACCTGCGACATTTCCCTTTGAGGAGTACTGCCACGCTACTGCCCAGTCTGGTGAGGGCTTTAGGTTTGATGTCTTATTGTAGGCCCCGGTGTCTGCTTTCGGGTATCTGGCAATCCAAAAATCAAAATCCCTCTTGAGATCATCATGGATCAGCCTCGTGTACCAGTCTTTATTGCAGTAGATTCCGACATAATAGCCTGCTTTTGTAAAGATGTCAGCATACAGATAGGCAAGATCCCTGATGTATGCCTTGCCCTTTACATCCACGGTCTTGTCCTCAAGATCCAGCCAGATACCATACTCCAGCTTGCGACCCTTAAGATGTTTTAAAAGGGATTCTGCATCAGCTTTGGGGTTGTCCATTGATGCCCTTGCGATATAGATATACACTCCTCTCGCAAGTCCATACTTGCCTGCCTCGGTATAGTTGTACTCAAAGTACTCATCAATCCTGTGGGACTGTGCCTCATACTGGCATTTCATGATTGCAAATTTCTTGTTATCCATTGCGACCTGTTGCCAGTCTATCCGTCCCTGATAGTGGCTCACATCAATACCGAAAACCTCTGTCATGGCTTGGCCTCCTGTTTAAGGTTGTACACAGCGCACTCAATGAGCTGGTCGAGCTGGTCCTGTGATATATCAATGCCGTGCTGTGCCATATAAAAGGATACAAACTCGGTGACTTGGTCTTTTTTGACCGCACCCTCTGCCTTGATGGTCTGCTCTGCTGCACGGACTGCGATCTCCACCATCTCAAGGAGCCTCTGGTACTTGGAGTCGTTGAGCTTTTCCTTGAGCAGTGGGATAACATAGGCGGAAATAAGGACAGTCGCAACAGATACAATTATCTTTAGGATGTTAAAGGTTAAGTCGTTCATGAGTCATTCCTCCGTAATTTAAGACGTTTAATCATTGCGCACATCAGCAGCTCGCCACCAAAAGCCGCAAACAGGCAGGTGGTGAGGGTGTCGTGGGATATCCCCGTGATGGTCGATAGCACTAATTCGGAAACTGTATAAACTAACATGACGGCAAAGGAAAAGAGGATGTACCTGTCCAGATCCGGAAGTCTCTTCTTTACTTTGCACCGTTCGAGTCCTGTTTTGCTTTTCATCAATCCCCCGCCAGATACTCATCAAGCTCTTTTTTTGCTTGTATAAGGTCGTCAGTGTGTTCAAAACCTGTCTCTTGACAATAACGCACCTCGAAATTGGCTAGTAATATAAAAACTCTTTTAAAAGCCTTGTTGGTGCGGTCTTGTTCCCTATGCTTGCTATGGCTTGCATCTAGTGACTGCTGCATTTTATCAATAGTTATACTGAGCCTGGTGATTTCTTCTTTTAGTTTCTTTACTTCATCAGCCAGAGAGTCATGTGGCTTGTTCAAAAACTTATAGAGTGCGTATACAATTACGATTACATTGGCAATCCGTGAGAATATATCCAGAAATTCCGATAAATCATTGAAGCCCATGATCTCCTCCAGTAAAAAGCCACCACTCGGATGAGAAGTGATGACTCAAGATTTTATTGTTACAGCGCCGCAATCCTCGCTTTAAAATCCGCAAAATCACTTGATGCCGCCGCTATGCTTTTAAGTGTTTCCGTGTCAAGTTTGGCCTCTGCAATATGGATGATACCGCTTGCGTCATAGGTCAAGGATATATCACCACAATCGCCAAATAATGTATTATAGCCGTAAAGAAGATAAACCTCGGCGGCTGTTAGCTGAATGGTCTGTGGTGTGGCGAGTTCGTAGACCAGTTGAACACCACTCATTGCTGTTTTGAATTCTGTCGCAGTTGCATATCCTTCAACCTTTATATACATGTACTTAGATGCTTGATTTCGATAAAGCACATTGAATGGATAGTCGTTAAATCGTGCCCATCCAAAATCTGTATTTTGGTCATATGTATAACCCGAACAAAGCATGTAACTTCGACCAAGTTTAGAAGGTGTTAACTCAACCTGAAAGGCTGTAAGGTATGTGGGGTGTTGTACCCAATCAAGTGTACCTAAATCCACAATTCCATGTGTCAGTGTCAGCACTCCACTTGTCACATCAAGAGTGCCTCCATATCTTGTACCATTGAGGGATATGGTGAACGTCTGACCCTCGTATGCGTGATAGTCATGGTCGGTGGATGGGTAATTGATAAAGCTTGTTATCGTGTCAAGATTGCTCGTAGTAGTAATAACCACACGGATATATGCGGTTTTGCTATCTGTCGTAAAGGTTGCACGATTTATAGGCGTGTTCTGACTGCTTATAAGGTTTTTGTCCTTGTCATATTGATACATCAACATGGCATATAAGCCACTGTCAAATGATACATAACCATAATATTGTGTGCTTGGTTTTACGGGATAATATGTTGCATCTACGCTTCTATTCGAATAATCAATAACTTCTCCCGTTACAGTAGATATGGCTTTATTTGCTGTCCATACACCACCAAACAAATTACACTTCCCACTTCTCGTCACCTTTGCATTATCCCAACCGCTTATGGGGCAAATGTTGGTGTAAGGTTCAAAGGCTCCACCGCTTGTGCTAATCATCGGCTTGTAGGTCTTAGCTGTTGAGAAGTTAGCGCCGTTATATATCCTTATCTGCAACTTATAATAGTGGTCAGCATAAAGAGTAACGTTCACGCCATTTCCATCGTCGCTATAAACAGCCACATCACTAGAATCCGCCGTACCTCTGTCGATTAGATTTAAGCGATATGTGCTACTAGAGCCACCACTAGGACAGCCGTTCAAAATGTAACTTCCGCTTACTCCAAGTTTAAAGCTACTAGGAGCCGCCAAATCTTTCCAGATGTCACCCGTTGCACTTCCACCTCCAACAGTTACTGTCCCGTCAGAGTTCATAGTAAAAGTCAGCCCTTGACTTGTTCCG
>JAZRHK010000183.1:0-1645 GCA_045644725.1 Candidatus Coprenecus sp.
TCGCCCCTCCTGGTCATCAGCTGCGGCTGGTCCTCTTTTGCCTTGATGAACAATGGCACTGCTACAGATACCGGCGGGTAGCCGAGAACTGTCCACATTACGGACTCCATTGGGTCCTCACCTTTTTTCACCCCTTTGAATACCATTGCGCAGGAGGTTGATTCGCGAGGGATGAAGTCCTGGTCTATGAACCATTCCAGGTTCTCTTTTGTGAGGTCTATTCCCAAGAGCGAGTGGTAGAAGGAGCGTGAGAGGGCCTTGAAGATCCACTGTGGGGTTATTTCGCCTGCTCTGGCTATGTGGGTCTTTATTACGTTGTCGGCGTTGGTGTATCTGATGTAGCCGTAGCCTTCATCAAGTCTTCCGGTGTATGAGTGGTTTGAATATACAAGATATCCCTGTGGGGCCATCCTTGGGTCGTTCACGTCTATTTTTCTCCAGCCGGAGTTGTTCACCTCATAGTAAGCTGCTCCGCCCTGGGCATCTATTACTCCGTAGTTGCTCTCTACATACATGGGCCTTTTGAGGGTGTCGAGCATTTTTTCAAAATCGGCAAGTGTGGCGCATATCTCAAGGGCCCGGTAAATTATCTTGCCGTTGTTTACCATAAGGTCTTCGTCTATGTCATCATCCTTAAGGTTGTAGGATGCGGTGTTCATTATGCAGAACCCTGCCTCATTGTTGCCGCCCCAGGCTTTTTTGGTTCCAATGGGGTACCATGCGTCGGTGAGGGCAAGGAAGCCGTATTTTTCCCCTCTGATGTAAGTTGTGAGGTTGTTCATCTCGTCGGTGTCGCGGTGTTTCCACATAAGTGGTTTTCCGTCGGGAGTAGACTTGCCTGTAAAGATGGCTGAGGTACAGGCTGTTGACTGGATGCTCTGCAGCAAAGAGGCCGCCAGCACAAGCAGAAGAAGGATTTTTTTCATAGTGGGAAATTTTTGTTCTACAAATTTAACATTTATATAAAAATAGGGGGAGGTTTACATGATTTTTTATTAAGTTTGTAGGAAGATGATGTTCGGCAGGAGTTTGTAGGATATTGGAGTAGAAACACTACGTTTTACTAAATACTTAAAGCTATGGAGAGAACGAATCTCAAATTTGGAAGCAGGCTATTATGTATATGCCTGGTTCTGCTATTAGCGCTTCCTCATCAGCTGATGTCCCAGCAGATGACAAATCAGAAAGAACAGAACAAATGGGAATTGAAGGGAACTGTGAAGGATCCCCAGGGCGAGCCGCTCATTGGGGTGTCGGTGAAGGACAACACTTCCGGTGCAGTGGCTATTTCAGACATTGACGGTATGTATGCCATCAAGGTTTCAGACGGGGATGAGATTGTATGGTCTTTCGTTGGTATGGAGTCTGTGACTATGAAGGCTTATGCAGGAATGTCGGGTGATGTGGTGCTTAAAGCCAGTACGGAGATGCTTGAGGAGATGGTTGTTGTGGGTTATGGTACTGCAAAGAAGATCAGTTCAATCGTAGGTGCGGCAACTACCGTAAAGAGTGAGGTGCTGAACAGTGCTCCTGCAGCCAGTGTGGGTGATGCATTGCAGGGACAGGTGGCAGGTCTTCAGGTATTCAGCAGCACCGGTGAGCCAGGCAGTGACGTTACAATGCGTTTGAGAGGTGTAAACTCAAT
>JAZRHK010000184.1:0-1111 GCA_045644725.1 Candidatus Coprenecus sp.
GAATTGTAGATAAAGTGTTTACAGCGATATAGGGCAATCCTTCCGCCAGATAGAGGGTAGGAATCCACCACATCGGAGATTTTTTGGTCTTTTGCATAATACAATCCTATTAATACATCTTTTTTATTTTTGAGCCTCTGAAATAATGGGCAAGAATCTCATTGTACTTATACCCCTTTTCACCCATTACCGCAGCACCTATCTGACACAAACCCACACCGTGTCCCCAGCCTGCACCATTGAGGACAAATCGTGCAGGAACAGTTTGTGAATCGGCAATTGTCTCACCTTGTGTTGAAACCACAAAAGCAGAACTGAAGAGATGGCTCCTTGAAAGAGTCTTCCTGATTTCCAACTCTTTGCCTATCACCATACTCCTGCGGGTTCCCACGATTTTCAATTGACAGATTCTTCCTGAAGCTCCATATTTTAATGGTTCCAGAGCCTTGATAGCGCCAAAATCGATACCGGAACGGGCAGCAACAATTTCTGAAATTTCCTCCTGAGTATATTCCACTTTCCAACGGTAAAAATCGACAGTTTCCCTGTCGTAATCATTCAACAGACGGGACAAAAGTTCCTTATCATCGGTATTGCAGAAAGCCTCAGGGGTTGAAAGAATCCAATCCGCAGGATTTTCCACATTTGCTGCAGGAGTATTCACCCCTTCAGGAGTATCCAGAACAGGACGAAGATAATCAGGGTCTTTATCATCCCAGCAGGCAGAGAATTTTTCAGAGACACCCCCGCAACATTTTGAAAATCTCGCATCGCAAATCTCCCCTTCACACATAAGCACCTCTCCACGAGTCTGTTCAATAACCTTCTGCATTTTAGGATCGCTCAAACGCATAAGTCCCTGATATCTCTGACAATGGTCATCGGCACAAACATCAAAGAAAGTGTGATCCTCCCTGTCATACCACTTAATTCGGGTAGTATCATTTTCTACAAAATCGTAACGGCACTGCTCATCTCTCACAGAGGCACCTGAGAGGGTTGGACGAGCCAACAGCCACGAACGGGAAATCACAGCGTGAGCTTTCAAAAACTCCTCAGATGACCCCTCGTGCATTTCAGAGGATATCACACTCAACAGATAATCCTCCAC
>JAZRHK010000185.1:0-9229 GCA_045644725.1 Candidatus Coprenecus sp.
TCTATAAAAACTATGTTAAAAATATTAATATAATCTCTATTGTTTTTAAAAAACTTTGCCATATAACCAAAGAATCCAATAGCTGAAATTTAGTTTATAAATTTTATCAACACTGTTATTAAAGAGTTATTAACAGTAATAAAAATAATATCTTTGCATTCTGTTGATTTTATATGGACAAGAATAATATTCTCAATAGACATCATGTAAAAGAACTGTCCGATTATATCCTTGATAACAGTATCAGGAGTATAATGGTTAATGGATTGTACTCTTCAGCCAAGTCTTTTGCTATCTCTACCACTATTAAAGAGGGTATACATATGGTTATACTCAATAAAAGGGAGGAGGCTGCAGGATGTGTCAATGACCTGTATAATCTGATAGGCGAAGATAATGTTTTCTTTTTTCCCCCATCCAAAGATTTTTCGACAAAAGTGCAGAGGACTTCTGCTATAGGTGCTGTAGTAGAGTATAAAAACGGTAAGTCTCAGTACCCTTTTGTTGTTCTGGTAGGATATAAGGACTCTTTTGATGAGGGGATACTTGAGGAGGGTCTGTTGAAAAAAAGTATAATCTCCATACATACAGGTGAAAATGTATCACATGAATTTCTGAAGGAGGTACTTTTTGATTCAGGTTTTACTAAAACGGATTTTGTCTCCCAGCCAGGGGAGTTTGCTATCAGAGGAAGTATAATCGATGTATTTTCCTATGGTGACAACCAACCTTATCGTATAGATTTCTTTGGCGATGAAATAGAGAGCATAAAAATGTTCAATGCCAATACCCAGAGATCAGAGAAAGAGGTTAACTCTCTTGATATATTTCCCAATATAACGTCATCGTCCGACAGTAGTTATACTGTATCTGTTTTAGATTTTCTTCCCACAGAGAGTGTTGTGTGGCTTGCGGATGTAGATAATTTGGAGAGATATGACAGCAAACACAAGCATATATACCTATCTACATTAGGAAATGAGCATATTACTTACGACAGACTCATTACTTTCAGAACAGCACCACAACCTACCTTCAACAAACATTTTGAGGTGTTGGCTGATGATATAAGGTCCAAGAGGGAGGATGGTTTCTCTGTTTATATCCTTAGTGAAAGTATTTCACAGATTGAGAGGCTCAAAAGTATATTCTCTACCCATAATCTGGTCCTCAATTATAAGAACTATACCATTCATGAAGGTTTTGTAGACTATGATTCCAAGATATGTTTATATACTGACCACCAGATTTTTGAAAGGTATAGGAGATTGAAACTCAAAAGGTCTGTGGAGAAGAGCGAAAGGCTTACACTAAATGATCTCAATGCATTCCATGATGGTGATTATATAGTTCATATAGACCATGGTGTGGGTCGTTTCGGCGGTCTGGTTAAGAATAATATCAATGGCAAGGTTCAGGAATCTGTAAAGCTTATATTCAAGGATAATGATGTACTCTTTGTATCAATCCACAGCCTTCACAGGATATCCAAATACAAATCTGCGGACTCTACCCCTCCTAAAATATATAAACTCGGCACCGGTGCTTGGCAGAAACTGAAGAGCCAGACAAAAACAAAGGTCAAGGATATTGCTGCAGATCTTATCCGCTTGTATGCCCAAAGAAAAGTATCGGAAGGGTTCGCTTTCTCTCCAGATTCATATATGCAGAAAGAGCTCGAGTCATCTTTTATCTATGAAGAGACACCAGACCAGTTGAAAGCCCTTAAGGCGATAAAGGAGGATATGGAGAAAAAATATCCCATGGACCGTCTCATCTGCGGCGATGTTGGATTTGGAAAGACAGAGGTGGCAATCAGGGCTGCGTTCAAGGCTGTGGCAGACAGCAAGCAGGTGGCAGTACTTGTACCCACTACAATATTGGCGTTGCAGCACTACAATACATTCCTTGACAGGTTGAAAAATTTCCCCTGCAATTTGGAACATGTGAGTAGACTGCGGAGCGCCAAAGAGGTCAAGGATATTGCAGAGAGACTCAAAAGCGGAAAGATAGATATCCTGATAGGAACCCACAGATTATTGAACAAGGAGTTTGTCTTCAAAGATTTGGGGTTGCTGATAATAGATGAGGAGCATAAGTTCGGAGTGGCTGCCAAAGAGAGATTGCGCCAGCTCAAACTCTCTGTTGACACCCTTACACTCTCTGCAACACCTATTCCCAGGACACTTCAATTCTCTTTGCTTGGGGCAAGGGACCTATCCATTATCAATACACCTCCACCCAACAGAATTCCGGTGCAGACCGAGATAATAGATTTCGATGAGGAGCAGATAAGGGATATCCTCACTGCAGAGCTTGAGAGAGGGGGGCAGATATTCTTTGTCCACAATAAGGTGGAGGATATAAAAGGGGTGGAAGATATAATTAGGAGGATTTGTCCTGGTATCAAGAGTTGTGTGGCACACGGCCAAATGGATGCGCACGAAATAGAGAAGAAGGTTCTTGATTTTATGGCCGGTGATTACGATATCCTCATTTCCACTACTATTATAGAAAATGGTATAGATATCCCCAATGCCAATACTATTATCATAAACAAGGCGCAGAACTTTGGCCTGAGCGACCTGCACCAGTTGAGGGGAAGGGTAGGGCGCTCGAACAGGAAGGCATTCTGCTATCTCATTGTCCCTCCCCTTACCTCTGTGACAGATGATGCCCGCAGAAGGTTGAAGGCAATAGAGGCGTTCTCGGATTTGGGGAGCGGGTTCAATATTGCCATGCAGGATCTTGATATAAGAGGTATGGGCAATATGCTTGGTGCTGAGCAGAGCGGTTTTATGGCTGATATGGGTTTTGAGACATATCAGAGGATATTGGCAGAGGCCTTTGATGAAATCAAGCAGGAGAATGCACATATTGTGGCACCCGATTCTCCGGAAGTGGAGGAGGTGGTGGAGGAGCAGTGTTATGTGAGCGACTGTTTGGTAGAGACAGACATGCAGCTTCTTATCCCCGATACTTACATAAATATACAGGCTGAGAAGATAAGATTATATAGGGAGTTGGACAATATTTCTGATGAAGAGGAACTCAATAAATTTGTTGCAGCACTTGAAGACAGGTTCGGGCCTATTCCTGATGAGGTTAAGGAGCTTTGCTTTGTGGTGCGTCTGAGGTGGCTGGCCAAGGCTAAAGGTTTTGAGAAGATAGTGCTCAAGAATGAGAAGATGCTGGCTTATTTTGTGGCAAACCAGATGTCTCCATACTATAAAACAAAGAAGTTCTCGAATATTATCCAGTACATACAGCAAAAACCTGGCAACAGGTATATGTTGAAAGAACAGAACAATAAACTGTATTTGACCATAAATATGGTAAGAACCATTGAAGGTGCTCATAAGATAATGACAAACTTATAATTATGGTAAACATACTTATAGATGCAGGAAACACTTCCATAAAGCTGGCCACCTCTGTGGACGGTAACCTCTCATCGGAGGTGAGATGCGGACAAGAAGAGCTTAAAAGTATTGTAGACGGCTATATCGGGAAGTATCACGATATAGACGTGATAGCTGTATCCGATGTCAGAGGAATGGATGAGAATATCTACAACTATCTGGAAAGCAGATGTAAAAAGATGGTAAAAGTGAAGGGGGATATGAAACTCCCTATAAACAACAATTATGGCACCCCTGCAACATTGGGTGCTGACCGCATCTGTGCTGCAGTGGGAGCACATTCACTTTTTCCTGACAAGGATTGTGTTATAGTGGATTTCGGCACGGCTATCACCTTTGATTTCTTGACAAAGGAGGGTGATTTTCTGGGGGGCAATATATCGTTGGGACTCAATACCAGATTCAAGGCCCTAAACCATTTCACCGGTAAACTTCCACTTCTCACCAGAGTGGAAAATGTGGAGCCTGTGGGGAGTTGTACTGCCGGTGCTATAGAGTCCGGTGTAATTTTAGGCACAATCTTTGAAATACAAGGGTATATAGCTTCTTACCCAGGATATAATTTCATATTTACCGGGGGAGATGCAATTTTTTTTGCCGAAAAACTTAAAAGTCCCATATTTGTAGTTTGTAATTTAGTGCTTATGGGGCTTTCCCAAATAGCTGACAGTTATGCAGTTTAGAAGAACACTATTAATATCTTTTATTATTTTATTGGTTTTCAGAGGTTTGTATCTTAATGCCCAAACAACTGATGCCCTTGGTTCGTATTCTCCATATTCAATGTTAGGTATAGGAGATGTAGTAAAGCAGGGTACTGCATATAACTATGGTATGGCTGGAATAGGTGTTGGTGTCAGGGACAACAGATACATCAATTATACAAATCCGGCGGCTGTGGCAGCTAGGGATACCCTATCCTTTATGCTTGATTTTGGTATTACACAGAAGAACTTCTATATCTCTGACTATCAGACCAAATCTGCATATAATGTGTTCAATATGAACAATTTTGCCTTTACGGCCCCTATATATAGAAAATCGGCTTTCATTATTGGCGTGTCGCCTTTCAGCAATACAGGCTATAAGTTTGAGAGTGTCGAGGATGATGATAAAGTGGTATCAGAATTGGGAGATGTTAGATACAGAAAATATGGTACCGGTAGTATCAATCAGATTTTTATAGGGGCATCGGTAGTTCTTTTAAAATATTTCTCATTGGGTGCAGAGGCTATTTACTATTTCGGTTCGATAGACAGGCATAGTGATGTGTTGTTCAATTCTGTCCCATCATACAACTCCATTTACACAGGATGGGAGTATAATGTAGGCAGTTTCTCAGGAAAATTTGGTTTGCAATACAACCAACCTTTCAAAAACAATTCATCATTGACCATCGGTGCCACATACAGGCTCGGCAATGAATTGAAGGGTGACTATATAAAATATGCATTCTCCAAGCATCAGGAAAAGACAGATACAGTTTCCTATGCATCTGTTGACAATGCAAAACTGAAGATTGCCCCGGAACTGGCAGTAGGTATATCTTATAGGCATAAAGATAAATGGATGTTGGGCTTTGATTATGTGAGACAGGATTGGACCAAGAGTGCATTCATCTCAAACAGTGCCAGATTTGATCCTAAAGTTGGAGAGTCTTTCAGGCTAGGATTTGAAATTGTTCCTAACAGGTATGATATCAGGTACTATGCAAAGAGAATGGCCTATAGGGGTGGAGTTTATTTTGACAAAACATATATTGGATTCAATGACAAGCAGGTGATGTCTTTCGGTATCACTTTAGGAACATCCCTTCCGATATATAAATGGCACAATGCGGTATCACTTGCCATTGATATGGGGCAAAGGGGGACGCAGGCCAGTCAGTTGATCAGGGAGAGGTACATCAATTTTATGGTCAACATAAATCTCCACGACATATGGTTTGTCAAGTACAGGTATGATTAACGGAAATATATTTATGTAGTAATTAAAATAAAAGCTTTTATGAAAAAATTATCAATCCTATTTGTATTGGCCCTTTCCTTTGTAGCTGTAAACTCATTGTCAGCTCAAAGTAAATATGGTGCAGATAGTGCAGAATGTATCAAGTATTTGTCATTCTACCAGGATTACATGAAACAAGGTAACTTGGATGAAGCAGATCCTCTATGGCAGAAAGCCATCTCTTATTGTCCACCAACCGCAAGCCAGAACATGTTGCTTGATGGTATGAAGATTCTTAGAAAGAAAATAAACAAATTCAGAAACAACCCTATCAGAAAAGAGGTTTTGGTTGACTCTTTGATGATGCTTCATGAGATGAGAATTTCAACATATCCTAAGTATGTGGTTACTGCAAAAATCAACAAGGCAATGGATATGATGACTTACACAGGAAAAGGTAACGAGAAAGAGTTGTTTGATGTTCTTGGCGATGCAATGGATACTGCTAAAGATAAAACTCCAGTTGTTCTCCCTGTAAGGTATATGAACTATGCTAATGACCTTTACAAATCAGGTACTATGAGTGGTGAAGAGGTTATGGCTGCATATACAAAAGCTTATGCTACAGCAGAACTTATTGAGGCTGCCAAACCATCACAATCTGTTACCGATGCTAAGAAGGACATTGAGAACCTTTTGATAATCAGCGGTGTGGCAAGTTGTGAAAACCTTATTGAAATGTTTACCCCAAGATTTGAGGCTAATCCTACAGACAGATATATGCTAGGTAACATCATTACTATGTTCTCAGCTTCAAACTGTCTTGATGCAGACTTGTTCCTTATGGCTGTAGAGCAGATGCACAAACTTGAATCATCACACAACTCAGCATACCTTCTTTATAAACTTTACTCTCAGAGAAACCAGTCAGCAGAGGCTATTGTTTACATGGAAGAGGCTATTACTTTGTGTGGCGATACTCTAGTTGAGCAGGCGTCTACCTATTGCCTGGAGCTTGGTACTTATTGCTTCAAATCTGCAGGTAAAGATGCAAAAGCTGTTGAGGCTGCAAAGAAAGCTGCTGAGCTTAACCCTGCTCTTGCCGGTAAAGCATATCTTTTGGCAGGTACCATTTGGGGTTCACAGAAATGCCAGGGTAACGATATCGAGACCAGAGCACCATACTGGGTGGCTGTTGATTTCTTGACAAAAGCTAAAAATGCAGATGAGTCTCTTGCTGCAGAGGCAAACAACCTTATCCAGCAGTATCGCAAATACTTCCCATTGAAGTCTGAGGCATTTATGTTCGACCTTCTTGACGGAGCTTCATATACCGTATCATGCAATGGTTTGCGTGAAGCAACAAAAGTAAGAACTCAAGACTAATCAATGATCGGTTCTGACCGGCACATAGGAATTTATAGAATGGTAGCAGTTGCTTTTGCAGTTGCTACCATTGCTGTTTCCTGTAAAAACAAAATTGCTCAAACGGAGCAGATAGATATAGAAGCAACACCATCACAAGTAGTGGAAAATATTGTGATGGTACAGTCAAGAAACGGGTTGACCGAATACAGAATACAGGCACCTGTGCTTGAGAGATATGATAGCGATCCTAAAAATTCGTACGATATCTTTCCGAAGGGGCTCAATGTATACGGATACAACGAGGAGGGCTTACTCGAGACATCTATCGTCTCGGATGAGGCAAAGCATACCATCAAGGATGGGGAAGACAAGTGGTCTGCTTATGGCCATGTAATAATCAAAAATTTCATAAAAGGGGAGCGGATGGAAACTGATACCATTTTTTGGGATCAGAAAGAAAAAAAGATATACACTCACTGTTATGTGAAGCTTTTCTCTCCGGACGGTTTTATGCAGGGTGTGGGGATGGAGTCAGATGAAATGGCCAGGAACGCTGTCCTTTTGAATCCTTTTGACGGATATGCCATCATAAACAATGATAGTACAAAAGTTTCTTATATAGATTCGGCAAACTTTATAGGCCCTTTGGTGCGTAGGTAAAAATAAATTATTATCTTCGCGACTTGTTTGAGTAATTGTGTAAAATTTAATATAAATAACTAAAAATGGCAGTTTTAGAGAAGATACGTGTCAAATTAGGGGTACTCATCACAGTACTTATCGCTGTGGCACTATTATCATTTATTATCGATCCAAGCACTTTGGATATGACTCTACGTTCATTTTCTTCAAAATATGATGTAGGCAAAATTGATGGCAAATCCATCAAGTATGAAGAATTCAACGAAAAAGTAGAGTATTACAAAAACATTTATACCCTAACATCAGGCTCACAGGCTATCTCTGAGGAGGTATTGGAGAGTATTTACAATACTGCATGGCAGGATTTGCAGAATGAGATAATGATTCTCCCTGCTATCAAAGCTGCCGGTGTAGTGGTAGGCGATGATGAAATGTTTGACCTTGTTCAGGGAAAAGAGATTTCTCCTGTAATTGCTCAAGAGGGCATCTTCATGGATGCTTCAGGCAATTTTAGCAGAACTCAGCTCAAAGATTTCTTGAATGCACTTCCAAATGATGCATCAGGTAATCTTTCTACATATTGGGCATTCCTGAAGAAAAGCATAGAGGAGCAGCAGTACTTCACCAAGTACAACTCTCTTCTTTCACAGAGCAACATACTTAATCCAGTAGAGTTGAGAAGAGGTATTGAGGACAATAATGTCACTTCAAATGTTGATTTTGTGGTGGTACCTTTCGGTTTTGAACCTGACACTACCATAACAGTATCTTCTAGTGAGGTAAATGCCTACTATAAGGATCACAAGGAGGAGTACAAACAGAATGCGTCACGTGATGTTGAGTTTGTAGTTTATGAGGTGGTCCCATCAGAAAAAGATATCGAGGATGCAAAAAATGCTATTGACGAGGCATACAAAGGCTTTGTAGAAGCAGAGAACCTTAAGTCATATTTGGCCAATAACTCAGATACTCCACTACAAGATTATTATTTCTCAAAAGAGGAGTTGGAGTCAGCAGATGCCAAGCTTGCAGAATTTGCATTTGAAACCAAGAAACCAGTTTCATTGGAGCCATACAAATCTGAAGATGTGTTTATGGCAGCCAGAATCAATGATACCAAAATGATGTCTGATTCTGCTTTCGTACAGCATATCCTCCTTTCGGCAAATGATGAGGCAAGAGCAGACAGCCTTGTTAAAGTCCTTAACAAAGGTGCAAACTTCTCTGAATTGGCTGCACAATTCTCTCTTGACCAGAACCCTAATGTTGTTAATCCAGGCGATATCGGTTGGATGACCCAGACTATGATGATTCCTGGTATGCAGGATGTCCTCAGCATGGCTCCTGGCAAATGTGTCAAGATGACTACCAATTATGGTATCCACGTAGTTAAAGTTACCCAGAGAACCAAACCTGTGAAGAAAGTTCAGTTGGCTATCCTTACCAAAGAGATCATTTCAAGCCCTGCTACATTCCAGGAGTACTACTCTAAAGCAAACAATGTGGCTTCACGTGCAGAAGGTGAGATTGAGAAATTCAACCAGATTGTAGATGAAGAGAAACTACCTGTAGTTCCAGCATACAACGTTCTTGAGAGTGCAAAACAACTTTCAATGTACGAGAACACCAGAGAGGTGACCAGATGGATCTATGATGCTAAAGAGGGCGATGTATCACCTATCATTACCGTTGACAACAAGTACTTCTTCGTAGTTGCGCTTACTGCAGTTCGTGAAGATGGTTATGCTTCTGTAAATTCAGTTTATCCTCAGATTGAGAGCATTGTCTCTTTTGAAAAGAGGACTGACAAGGTGGTTGAGGATGTAAAAGCCAAAATTGCAGGCCTTTCT
>JAZRHK010000186.1:0-28491 GCA_045644725.1 Candidatus Coprenecus sp.
CTCCCAGTGGGGCCGGAACTAAATAAAGTTTACCTTTCATAATGCGTCTATTAGGTCGGCAAAGGTAATAATAATATGGAAAAAGTCACTACCTTTGGGGCATGCAAAACTCCATCACATTTTTAGGGACAGGGACCTCCCAAGGTATCCCGATGATTGGTTGCCACTGCCAGGTGTGTGACTCTGCTGACCCACGTGACAAGAGGCTCAGGTCATCTGCCCTGGTAGATTATGAAGGGATCCGAATCCTTATTGATGCCGGACCCGATTTCAGACAGCAAATGCTCAGGGAGGATGTGACATCACTTGACGCCATACTCCTCACCCACCCTCACAAGGACCACACCGGTGGCCTGGATGATGTCCGTGCCTTTAACTACATCACCGGGAAAAATATGCCCATCTACTGTGAGCCCAATGTTCAGGCATCCCTTAAAATGGAGTATTCATACGCTTTTGCCGAGCACAAATATCCAGGAGTTCCATCTTTCGAACTGCACACCATAGGTACCGAGCCGTTCACCATCAAAGGGGTCGAGATAATTCCTGTTAGGGCAATGCACTACAAACTCCCCGTCCTGGGATACAGATTCGGCAAACTGGGCTATCTCACTGATGCCAACTACATCTCTGATGAAGATATAGAGAAATTCCGTGGGGTCGACGTGTTCGTGATCAATACCATCAGACGCGAAAAGCATATATCTCACTTCTCACTGGATGAAGCCCTCGATGTAGCCCGCCGTGTCGGCGCCCGCCAGACATACCTGACACACCTTTCGCACCAGATCGACAAGTACAGCGAACTATCCCTCTTCCTCCCCGACGGAGTCGCACCTGCATACGACACACTGAAGGTGAGATTCTAACCACACCAAACACTATATCACACTCGACCTGTTCTGGTGCACCTTTCTGCAATTCACCTATAATAAGGTGACCGCATAGAGATAACCCTGAGCATATATGTGTCCCCTGCAAATCAGAAGCCACATCACCCCCCCTCAGAACAATCTCTGCATATATGTACCGTGGCTTCTGCCCACAACTTGCCAGCAGAAGCCACACCTAACACCTTTGGGCGCTTCTCTGGACGGAGACAATGTGGCCTCCGAATTTCACGACACATATAAACACTATGGATGACAGTTGTAGAGGAAAACTCATAACACACGTCACAGTGATACCCCAGAACAAGACTTAAGCACATTTTTTAGCCAAGACAGTAATGAAAATAAGTCAAAATATTGCACAGCGCTCTCGTCCTATCTCCGATCACCTCTGCAAAGAGTCGCGAACGACTTTGCGGAGGTGGGGTAAAATAGTCGCTTACGATTTTGCGTAGTGCTACATCTGTGTAGCATTTTCCCGAAAAAACAACACTGCAAATGGGTACTCCATCTAGTTCACCTCCACTATCACATTGTCTTCAAGGTACCACACATACCCCTCAACAGAGGCGTAGCCCATCTGGGTGAGATATGACATGTACTGCTGCACCTGGCGGATATATGATGGCCGCTTGATCTGACCGAACTTGTAGACGACCACTATCGCCTTGTCTCCACAAACCATCACCCTGTCGGGTCGGCGGAAATCTCCCCCAGGAAGGATAATCTCTATCTCATTTCGGAACTCGTATGTCCCATCAAACCAGTGGCGTGATGCCACCGAATCTAGTCTGTCGTGTAGTTCCGACTTGATCTCCCCCCTATCATCAGATGAGACAAGCCCCTCTGACACAGCCTCATCCACCGCCCTGTCAAGATTGGCAGAAGTGGCTATCTTCGCCAAGATATCGTGCATCACAACGCCACGTCCGCGGCTGCTTTCCGGTGAGAAGAAATCCTCACCTCTCAAGGCAAGCTGGAGGCGCTCTCCAATAGGGACAGAGTGATAGGCAGAGGTGGCAGATGTCCCAGCCTGATCGGCAACAACATCTGCTGAGTCAACCGACTTGCCATAAGATGGAGATATTACCCAGTCTCCTTCTTCATATTCGGTCTCCTCGCCACAATACGAATAGAGGACATCGGCCATCGACTTGACATCATAACTGCCATCCTTCCTGAAATCTGGCAATTTGGGGTATATCAGAAGTTCCGACTTGGCACGGGTAAATGCCACATACGCCACATTGATCTTATCAATATAGCTGTATAAGACCTCATCTTTATAATCTTTAGCGAAAATTGTACTGAGCAGTTTTGATGACGAGGCTATCGGGAGAATTTTTATCTCATCAAAAGGGGCAGAGTTGGGTGTACACCACAGGATCTTCCCTTTATCCTCCACTTTCGCATCATATAGCGGCTCATCAAAGAAAGGGACCAAAACCACCTCGAATCCGAGACCTTTGGATTTGTGTATGGTGATAATCCTGATGGCATCATCACCTTCAGGGGCAGAGATTGACCTCTTGCGACCGGCGTCATCCCACCATTTGAGAAATCCCTCCACATCTGAGCCATGCACCGATACATAATCCAGGACAGAGTCCATAAATGCCTGTATGAACGCCCCCTCGAGAAGATCAATGGAGGGGAGCTGTCTGGTTATATCTTCACATATATTGTACAAGGTCTTCTCATGTGTGGATATCTCCACCCCATTGAGAACAAACCTCACCATAGGGTCCTCAGGTGCAGAGATATATTTGAGGGCAGTAACTATTTTCTGGACACTGGACGAAGTGGAAATTATAAGAGAGTCATCCGATACTATCTTGTATCCGGCAGCCAACAGCGATTCGGCCACTATAGACCCCTCCTTATTGGTTCTCACCAAGACAGCCATATCCTTATAGCTCCACCCATTCTCCCTAAGCTGATGTATATCCTCCACCAGTCTGTCGAGATTGACCTTCTTCCAGTCCCTGCCACCATCCTCACTCATAAATGAGACCTTCACATGACCTTCTCCCATCTTGCTCTCAATCACCTCCTGACAGAAATAGTCTTTAGAAGCGGGATTACCTTCGTAAATCCCGGTGATCAATTTATTGTCTTCCTCCCCAACATAAACATTGTACTCACTTTGCAAAATGACAGCACACTGCTTGAAAAAGGCGTTATTGAAAGTAACCACCTCTTCCAGACTTCTTCTGTTGGTACTCAACTGTCCGTCTTTGAGGTTATACCCCTTAAAATCCTTGTATATCCTCTCATTCAAAAGACCCCAGTCGGAGTTTCGCCATCGGTAGATACTCTGTTTGACATCACCTACGATAAGGTTGTCAAGCCCCTTGTCGGCACTATCCTTCACGAGAGGGAGAATATTGTTCCACTGCATCTGTGAAGTATCCTGGAACTCATCTATAAGATAGTGGTCAAGCCACACCCCCATCTTCTCATATACAAACGGAGTATCACTTCCGTCGATAATACGATTGAGCACATCATTGGTCTCAGAAAGAAGTACTATGTTCTTTTCACGGCAATACATCTGGAATACCTCATATATATCTCCCAAAATACCCAGGGTAAAGAGATTTTTTGAGATCACTTTAGCGGTATTGTACTCGATAAAGTCTTTAGTGTATAGTTCTACCGCATCACTTACAAGATTATCCAGACCTGCATTGTAAGCCCCGATTATAGTATTTTTGACCGAATCCTTAGCTGATTTGGAATACCATTTCTCAACATCTCCCCGAAGTTTGATGAATGTCGCCGTAGGTTCCTTTATCTCACCATTTGCCCACTTCTCAAAGTGCTTGAAGGGGGACCTGCTACCACCAGCAAAAGAATCTGCAGTGAGCCCCATGTCGTCTATAATCCTGCATCCCTCTTCCCCCAACCTTTTGCTCTTCTGCTCAAACGTATAGACCATCTTTCCCACTTTCGCACGATATTTCTCGATGGTGTCCTTATCAGCTATCCCTATACCCAGAGCACGCTGTTTCAGTTTGAGGGTCTCCTTAAACAACTGCGCACCCAGGTTCTTGAGCCTAGGTATAGGGTTCCACCCATCGCCCCCTTCTATGGATTCGACAGACATCTTTATCATCCAGTCCAGCAGTTCCTGATTCTCGCTCAATGAGTCCATCATCAGGTCCAGTGTCTCAGACAACACAGAATCTGTATCAAGCTCTACATTATATGAGGCAAAATGGCCCAATTCGCGGGCAAAAGAGCGCATCGTCTGCTGGAAGAACTTATCTATAGTGCTGACATTGAACTGACTGTAGTCATTAAGAATCTCAATAAGCATCTTACCCGCACTCTCTCGGATATACTTCTCCCTCCTGTCGGGAACCATCCATTGGAGCTCACCAATGGCCATAATATTGTCAAAGATAGTATCCCTCTCAGATGTGGTCGCCAGGGAATACAGCTTTTCAAGTATCCTCTGCTTCATCTCATCAGTAGCCTTGTTGGTAAAGGTTACAGCCAGAATATGCTTATACCCGTCCTTCTCACCATTGCGGAAAAGTTTGACGATATAGTCCCCTGTAAGTTTGTATGTTTTGCCCGACCCTGCGGACGCTTTGCAAATTTCCAACATAGCTCTATTTGTTACATACTATGGAGTATGGGCAATACTCACAGGTTTTACCTTCACCCTTCGCCTCAAAAGGGATCTCTTTATTAAGTATCTGGTTCTCCACCAGATCATATAGCCTCTCCACGAAGAGGTCGTAATCTGCACGGGTTATTCCAAAGGCAGGCAAATCTCTTGATGTCCCGAACAGGTCCTTCAGGGAGCATACTGCCATAACAGCCCTATCCACATCCTTTACCAGCCCTTTCATATCGAGGAGATAGAGATAGAACATCATCTGTAATGCTGTATATCCCCTCTTGTCTGCAGGACGGTCAAACATATCCCCCACCTCTTTCCATTCGATGGAGTAACCACCTGTCTTGTAGTCCACTATCCGGTCATTCTCATCCACACCGTCACGACGGTCTATGATTCCGAAAAATTTAACCTCTGCACCGCTCCCAGGAAGGGTAGCCTTCACAAAACACCTCTCCTCCACACTGGTAAAAATGAAGGGGGCCTTCTTTCTGTCCTGCTCGAGAGTTTTGAGAACATATCTGAATATCAGCGCCTCAACTATCTTGTTCTTCCCCTCTATATTTTTGATTTTCATCTCATTGGCAAATGCATTCCTGATAAGCTCCTGAATCATCTCCTTGTCCTTCATCAACTTATCTATCATTTGCGAAGAAATGATCTCTCCGCAGTAAGGCTCATATATCTTCTGCATCACCTCATGGAACATAGTTCCGAAGACATTGGCCTCCACCTGCTCGGTCACCTCGTCCTCCTCCTTTATCTTCTCCACCACCTGGAAATAGAACTTCAGAGGGCAGTCGATATACATATTGAGAGAAGAGGCTGAGAAGTTGTGTTCCAGGAGCTTCTCAATGATCTCATCGCTCTTCTCCACTTTTATATTGCCCGAAGGGCCACTATCTATCTTATATGTAACCACCTTCTCGGTAATGTTCGCCCCGTGATGGTATTTGAGTTGCTTGACAAACCTGCTCACCTCACCAGAGCGGTTAACCCCCTCTGTGCGTGTATCATACATCAGATATACCCTCTTCGCTCTGTAAATGCTCCGATAGAAGTGATATGCGGAGATAGAGTCCTGGAACTCGTAGTTCGGCAGTCCGAAACCCTTGCGGAGGTTATACGGGACAAAAGAGTTGCTCACGCTACTCGAAGGGAATTTCCCCTCATTGCAGCTCAATATTATAACGTTCTCAAAATCAAGGGCACGGGTCTCCAATGGCCCCATAATCTGCAGCCCGGAGAGGGGCTCACCATTGAAAGGGATGGAGATAGCCGACACCAGTTGCGCCAGCAGTTTGAACCAGGTCTCATCCTTTATGCTGAGGTTGAACCCTTTGAGGCGGTTGATGCATTTGAAATACCCCAGAACAAACTCCTTGTCGAGCGGGCCCAATCCTTTTTGCAGCTCTTCGAGCAATGCTATCTGGTAGTCCGCCATCGATTCGGGCCTCTGCCTGAAGATGAGCCCTAAGATATCATCCCCCTCAAACATGGTGGCCGGGACAAAGATCATATTGCTATCTATCATCTGCCTTCTGATCTCCCTCGCTTTTTCTCCCACTCCATCCATATCCTGGATATATTTATGTCCAAGTAGGGCAACAACATTGGCGTGATAGAAATGGGTCACCCTATTGACCTCTTTCGCCTTTTTCCAAAGGGGGGCAAGGTGCCCCATGAATGATGCCACCTGCGAATTTTTGAGGGAGTATCCCATTGTTACATTTATCTCATCTATCTCCTCAGGGATGGAGTTGAGCACAGGGAAAAGGAGATTCTCATCAGGGAGGACAATAGAGGTGGCAAACGGGTCAAGCCCCTGGAGTATCTGCTGAAGATACTTCGCCTGCCCCACTGCAGATGGGACCCCAATAACTTTTATCTCCCTCTCTGCAAGGTTGATCCCCTTTTGCCCGTCGGGCAATGGGTACAGAGATGGGTATTGGAGCACGTTCTCCTTCATAAAGAGAGAGGATTTGTTGGCCTCATCTGTTATCTCTTCTCCGTAGAAGTCCCAATAAAAGTCGGCCACACCCTCTTTTTTCAGATAGGTCAAAAGTGCCTTTTCGCACTCATTGAGGGCGTTGAGACCCACGAAAATTATCTTTCTGTATCTCTTTAGGGCCTCCGGCAATTCTGCCCTGCACTTCACATCCTCCGCTACTGAGCGGTATATCATCCCTTCGTACGCCTCCCCTTTAGCCTCCAGTCTTGCTTTGAAGCGTGCATATATGCCGTAGAGGCTATCCCACAAGGAGATGAAATCTTTCTCTTTGGGGCCACTTGCGTATTTATTGAATGTACCCCAAAACGACTTGATAGCCTTCATCTGCTCATCAGAGAGAAATTCGTAGCCTCCGTCCAGATCGTGAAGATCCTTTATATTAGTGAAGAGTTTTTCTGCATTGACAAGATATTTGTCTATGTCGTCAAAGTCATTGAGGATTATGTCTCCCCAGAATACAAATTCGTCAAATGTAGAGAGATTGTACTCCTGATAGAGATCTATGAGCAGTGATATCTTGTCAGCTACTTTTAGCCCCGATATCTGGGCAAATAGGTTATTGATAGTGGTCAGTGTAGGGCTGAACATCGGCTTGGGGAGCTTTTCCCCAAGATATTTCCTGAAGAAAAGCGACGAGCGCCTGTTGGGGAAGACGAAACAGCAGTCGGCTATCCCGTCACCCATTTTGTCCAGATATATCTGGGCTACCTGTTGTAAAAATCCGTTCATCATACACTATTATACGATTTATGCTGCCAAATGTTACAAAATGGGCTCAAGAATGCCACTTTTCCAGCCCAAACCACCCCATTTATACATTATGGGCTGGATTTTGCCACTTCTCCAGCCCATAATAAAATTTATGTTTGACGGGCAGGCTATTGCGATGCCCGCCATATCATTCCGATTTGCAGAGATTTAATATCTGTCTGCATCTACAGTCTCTTGCGGAGCTCGTCGCCCTGCGCCTCATAGCCGGGCTTGCCAAGGAGTGCAAACATATTCTTCTTGTAACCCTCTACACCAGGTTGGTCAAAAGGATTTACACCAAGCATATAAGCACTTACACCACAGCCCACTTCGAAGAAGTAGAATAGCTCACCGAGGTTGTACTCATCGATCTTCTCCATTGAAAGAGAGATGCAAGGGACACCACCATCCATATGTGAAAGGCGAGAACCTGCCTCTGCCATCTGGTTGCAATACTCAAGATGTTTGCCTGCAAGGTAATTCAGACCATCAAGATTTTGGGCATCTTCACCGATAATGAGCGATTTGTTGGTCTTCTCCACTGAGAACATGGTCTCAAATAGGATTCTCTGACCATCCTGAACATATTGGCCAAGTGAATGAAGGTCAGTAGTGAAGGTAGCTGATGCAGGGAAGATACCTTTGCCGTCCTTACCCTCTGACTCTCCGTAGAGCTGTTTCCACCACTCGCTGATAGAGTGGAGTTTAGGATTGTAGTTTACAAGCAGCTCGATAGATTTGCCTCCATCATAGTACTCATTGCGGATAGCAGCGTAGCGGACTGCGATATTGTCATGATTGCGCTCATAGCATTTTGCAGCCATTGCGGCAGCACCTTTTACAAGTGCACGGATGTCATAACCGGCAAGGGCGATAGGTATAAGACCCACAGGGGTAAGAACTGAGAAGCGGCCTCCCACATCGTCTGGAATCACGAAAGTCTTGTAACCTTCATCATTGGACATGGTCTTGAGGGCACCTCTTGCAGCATCTGTAACAGCCACGATCCTCTCGCGTGCACCCTCTTTTCCGTATTGGGCCTCAATATATGATTTGATGATTCTGAAAGCGAGTGCCGGCTCGGTAGTGGTACCCGATTTTGAGATAACTACAGCTGCCACAGATTTGCCTTCAAGATACTCAAGAAGTTCTGCATGGTAATCCTCCGAAAGATTGTGTCCGGCAAAAACCACTCTTGGCCCCTTTGCAGGCATATAGGCCTCAAAATTGTGGGAAAGGGCCTCAATAGTGGCTTTAGCACCAAGGTAGGAACCACCGATACCGATAGCTACCACAACCTCCACACCAAGGTTTTTCCATTTTGCCACCACCTCATCACACTCCTCAAACAGGGATTCGGGGGTAGTGGTAGGGAGTTTTTTCCAGCCAAGGAAGTCGTTGCCAGGGCCATTTTCGTTTGCCAGTGTATCCAGCGCTACAAGTGCTTTATCCAAATATTGCTCAGATGGATTTGCAGTAAGTTTAATCATAATGCGTTTATGTTTTTTAGTGTTTTATTTCAGCTTTTTGGTCAGTTCCCCTATCACTGCATCGGCATACCAGTGGTCATACAGGATAGCGTATACAGCATCTGCTATAGGCATACTGACATCATATTTCTTGTTTATCTCGTGGATCGCCTTCACAGCGTAGTAACCCTCCACCACCTGCTTCATCTCCAGCTGCGCAGTCTTCACTGAGTACGACTTGCCTATCATCAGACCGAATGTACGGTTACGGCTGAACTGTGAATAGCAGGTAACAAGCAGATCACCAAGATATGCAGAGTTTGTGGTATCCCGGTTATCGTCGGCATGTGTGGCATTGATGAATCTCTTCATCTCACCGAAGGCGTTTGAAATGAGAACAGCGAGGAAGTTGTCTCCATAGTTGAGACCTACACATATACCGGCTGCGATGGCATAAATATTCTTAAGTGCCGCAGCATACTCCACGCCATAGATATCTGTACCCGGAATAGCCTTGATGAAGTAGTTCTGAAGAAATCCGCACAGATATTCGGAAACCTTCATATGCTTTGAAGAGACTGTGATATATGAGAGTCTTTCTCTGGATACCTCCTCCGCGTGGCAAGGGCCACTGAGAATACCTATCCTGTCAAAAGGGATAGCGTGTACCTGGTTGAAATACTCAGCTATAGTGATATGGTTCTCCCCCACAAAACCCTTTACTGCCGATACTATGAGTTTTCCCTTCAGGTCAACATCCAATTTTGCCACCTCATCGAGAAAATATGCAGATGGGATGGCAAATATTACCACTTCACCATATCCCGCCACATAGTTCATATCACTGCTGATATCCAGCAGTTCGGTATCAAGCTCCACAGAAGGGAGGTATGAGGGGTGGTGCTGATATTTGACAATATGGTCAATAGCGCTCTGGCTTCTCATATACCAGCATACCTTCCTCTTGTTTCTGGTCAGAAGTTTAACAATGGCTGTTGCCCAACTGCCTCCTCCGATAACAGAGAACCTGGGGTTTTCATTCTCAAGAATATGTTCCATATCTGATAAAGTCAATCTTAGACAAAGATAGTGATTTATGGAAAATTTTCCTAACTTGCGGCTCCAAACTACTGAATAAATATGAGTCAAAAAATTATAGTGGGTATCACCCAGGGTGACCCGAACGGAATCGGATACGAAGTCATCATCAAAGCTCTGGCAGATGCCAGAATGCTTGATCTTTGCACCCCTATCGTTTACGGTTCTTCCAAAACCTTCGGTTTCTACAAGAAGCAGGTTCCAAGCACCGAGAATGTAAATACCAACATTATAAATACAGCCAAAGATTGCCATCCCAAGAGGATCAATATAATCAACTGTGTACCTGACAATTTCAAGATTGAGCCAGGTCAGCCTTCTGTTGAAGCTGCACAGTCTTCCATCCTGGCCCTCAAAGCCTGCGTAAAGGATCTCAAAGAGGGGCATATCGACGCCATGGTCACAGCGCCATTCAACAAAAAGGCTGTATCTGACAGCTCATTTGGCTTCCCTGGCCACACAGAGTACCTCATAAACGAGTTCGGTGCGACAGACGGCCTCATGTTCCTCTGCTCAGAACAGATGAAAGTGGGAGTGGTAACAAACCACCTTCCCCTTGGAAAAGTATCAGAATCTCTGACTGTAGAGAAAATTCTGGGTAAAATAAGACTTATGCACGAATCCCTCTGCAGGGACTTCAACATCATAAGACCTAAAATCGCCGTTCTCGGTCTTAATCCTCACGCCGGAGACGGTGGACTTTTGGGACGTGAAGAGCTCGAAATCATTTGCCCTGCCATCAAAAAGGCAAACGAAGAGAATATCCTGGCTTTCGGACCATACTCTCCTGACGGCTTCTTCGGAAACAATCTCCAGAACAACTATGACGCAGTTCTGGCCATGTATCACGACCAGGGTCTTATCCCATTCAAAGCACTCTCATTTGACTGCGGAGTGAACTATACCGCCGGACTCCCTGTAGTCCGCACATCACCTGATCACGGCACAGCATACGAGCTTGCAGGAAAAAATGAAGCTAACGCCATGCCAATGATTTCATCCATCTATGCTGCTATCGATATCGTGCGCAACAGGAGACTTTATGAAGAAATGAGGGCAGATGTACTGCAGGTGACCCACGAACCTAAAGTTGAAGGCATTAAAGGTCCGGTATAGTATTCCGATATGGCACTTCTACCCATTTACCTCTACACAGACGGATCTTCAAGAGGCAACCCCGGCCCTGGTGGCTACGGGGTGGTCCTCAAGTGCGGCTCACACTATAAGGAACTGTCCGAAGGTTTTGAAGAGACCACCAACAACAGGATGGAGCTCCTCGCCGTCATAGTAGGGTTGGAAACCATCAAGCGTGAAAATGCCGAAGTAGTGGTCTACAGTGACTCCACATATGTTGTAAAGGCCGTAAATGAAGGCTGGGTCTTCGGCTGGGAGAAAAAGAACTTTGACAAAAAGGCCAACCCCGACCTGTGGATCCGCTTTCTTGAAGTCTACCGCCGACACCGAGTCCGCTTCGTCTGGATCAAAGGACACGCCGGCCACCCCGAAAACGAACGCTGTGACGCCCTCGCCGTCGCCGCCGCCTCGAAGTTTCTATAATTCGATCTTCTTACCGAAGAGCTATCTGAGGAATTCCGGCCAGGTCTGCAAAAAAGTGTCCGACCTGGCCGAGCCATTTCCCACAAGACACTGATTAACTGTATTTTACAAAATAAGAGCCGGCCAGGTATGCGGACTTTTTGCAGACCTGTCCGAACACACTAACTGATTTTCGAGTAATCGATATCTACCATCCCGACCTGTTTCTTCATCACAGCGAGCTGTGCCACCAGAAGGACGTTCTCTCCGCCGGAGAGCATCGGATCCCGCTCCAATATCTCCTCAGCCGTCATCCTGGCCAGCTGAAGTATCTGGCTGTCCTGTGCCAGATTGGAGATTTTCAGATCTATTGCCAAACCACTCTGCTGTGTCCCCTCTATATCGCCCGGTCCCCTCATACGGAGGTCGGCCTCAGCCAGTTCGAAACCGTCATTGGTAGCACACATCAGGTCGATTCTCTGTCGGGACTCCTTGGAGAGCTTATATCCTGTCATCAGCAGACAATACGATTTTTCGGCACCACGACCGACACGGCCACGAAGCTGGTGCAGCTGAGAGAGACCAAACCTCTCCGCACTCTCGATTACCATCACAGAGGCATTGGGGACATCGACCCCCACCTCGATCACCGAAGTTGCCACCAGAATGTGGGCTTTACCTTCGGCAAAGAGAGCCATATCATACGCCTTATTCTCATTTTTCTGCTTTCCGTGCACTACAGCAGTTATATATTGCGGAGCTGGAAACTCCCTTGTAATCAGCTCATACCCCTCTTCCAGATTTTTATAATCCATTGTCTCTGACTCCTTTATAAGGGGATATACTACAAACACCTGTCGACCCAGAGCGATCTCTTTCTTAAGAAAAGCAAACATGGCATCCCTTTTCGACTCTGTAAGGTGCATCGTCTGGATAGGCTTTCTCCCAGGAGGCAATTCGTCCAGTACTGAGACATCCAGATCTCCGTAAAGGGTCATCGAAAGGGTTCTCGGAATCGGAGTAGCAGTCATCACCAGAATATGTGGTGCTATCTCAGATTTGAATCTGAGCTTGGCCCTCTGGTTCACCCCGAAACGGTGCTGTTCATCGATAACGACAAACCCAAGACGGAGGAACTGCACCGTATCCTCTATCACAGCGTGGGTGCCGAAAAGGATGTGGATACTCCCGTCAAGTAGCCCCTGATGAATCTCCCGGCGCTCTTTTGCTTTGGTACTTCCTGTCAGAAGAGCCGTCCTGATGCCGCTACCGGCAATAGTTTTCTGCACACCTGCATAGTGCTGCTGCGCCAACACCTCAGTGGGGGCCATTATGCAGCTCTGGTAACCATTGTCTGCGGCCAGAAGAGAGCAGAGCAATGCCACCATTGTCTTTCCACTCCCCACATCCCCCTGCAGCAGGCGGTTCATCTGCTTTCCGCTCATAATATCTGCCCTCACCTCCTTTATCACACGCTTCTGCGCCCCTGTCAGTTCGAAGGGAATATTGGCAAAACTCCTGTTGAAATATTGACCTACCTTCGGCATAAGCACCCCTACATACTCCTGTGCCCTCTTTTTCTTGGTTTTGAGCAGCGAGAGCTGCAAATAGAAAAGCTCCTCAAACTTGAGCCTCATCTGTGCAGCAGAGAGGGCCTTCGGATCGGAAGGGAAATGGATATTTTTCAGTGCATACTGCAATGGGCACAATTTATGCCTCTTAAGAATATAGTCAGGTAGGGTCTCCGGAATCTGGCTCAGATGCTTGGAGAGCAATGTCATCACAAATTTGGAGAAGACCTTGTTGCCGATCCCTGCACTCTTGAGCTTCTCCGTACTGGAGTATATGCCGATCATCGACGGCTCCCCGGATGGGGCAGAATCCTGGACTTGATCCACCTCGGGGTGGACCATATTGAAACTCTCCTTGAAGATAGAGGGTTTGCCGAAGACAATGTACTCTTTATTTATGACCAGCTTCTCCTGAACCCATTTGATCCCCTTGAAAAAGACCAGATCAATGCTCCCGGTGCTGTCGGTAAGGGTAGCGACCAGACGCTTGCCCTGCCTCTCCCCCACCATCCCCATACGGGTTATCTTTCCCCTTAACTGGATGTATGCTGTAGTGGAATCGACATCACTTATGGCGTATACTTTTGATTTGTCGACATATCTGAAAGGGAATGTATGGACCAGATCCCTGAACGTTCTGATCCCAAGCTCCTTTTCCAGAAGCTCCCCCCTTTTGGGCCCGATACCGGGCAGATACTTTATATCGCTATCCAGAATATGTGACATGAGACAAAGATACATAAAAAAACACTACCTTTGAAAAACAAAAACCGACACCATATGGCATCAGTTTTCAAGAATCTTATCAGAAAATTTCTCCAATGGCTGTTCCCCAAAGTGGAATAAGTCAATTTTTAGACTCCTGCCCACCCTTTGAGCTCGGCGATCTCTTCGGCCCAGATATCGACATTTGGGGTCTCCAGGATCAATGGGATACCATCGAAACGGGGATCTTCCATAAGCCTTTTGAAGACACCTTTACCAAGCTCTCCAAGTCCAAGGCTGTCGTGGCGGTCCACCCTCGAGCCGAGAGGCTTCTTCGCATCATTCAGGTGCATACCTTTCAGATATTTGAAACCTACTATCCTATCAAATTCTGAGAATACGGTATCGAAAGTAGCCTCCGCAGCATCCGAGCCAAACAAGTTGTCGGACACACCGGGGAGGAGATTATACCCCGCAGCAAATGCGTGACAGGTGTCAATGCAGGCACCTACCCTTGATTTGTCCTCCACCTGCTCGATAATCTCGGCCAGGTGTTCGAAGCGGTGCCCCATATTGGACCCTTGCCCGGCAGTATTCTCCAGCACAGCAATAACACCTTGCGTTTTGTCCAGGGCAATATTTATTGACTCAGCTATCCTGCGCAGACACTCTGTCTCTGAGATCTCCTTGAGGTGGCTCCCGGGATGGAAATTGAGGCGGTCCAGACCAAGCTGCTGACATCTGCTCATCTCATCCACAAATGCAGCGCGTGATTTGGCAAGCCCCTCATCAGTGGGATGGCCGAGGTTTATCAGATAGCTGTCGTGAGGAAGGATGGTATGCGGGGCAAAACCGAACTCCTGGCACCTTTGCTTGAAGAGCTCAATGCTCTTTTCGCTCAAAGGTGGCGCTACCCACTGCTTCTGGTTTTTGGTAAAGAGGGCAAATGCGGTAGCCCCTATATTATATGCATTGAGCGGGGCATTTTCCACCCCGCCCGCTGCACTTACGTGTGCACCTATGTATTTCATTCTATTTCAAAAATTTTCCGTCTCAGATGAGTCTGCAAATTGAGGAGGATGCCACCCTCGGCTAGGGGGTGTCTGCAAAGCAGACGGGGCCTCCAAAATTGCAGACTCATCTGAATATACTAAAAGCTGCTCTTAAGACCGGTAGCTTTGTTGAATACAAGTTTTTCTGGTGTAGAGTCGGCATCCTTGATATAGTAGCCGTTTCTCTCAAACTGGACAGCAATACCTGAGTTGTCTTCCAGAAGTGCTGGCTCTACAAGGGCCTCTTTCACTACAAGTGACTCAGGGTTAAGGTAAGCCTTATAATCCTTGCCTTCAGGAATACCGCCCATATCAGCCTCTGTAAATAGTCTGTCATAGATACGTGCCTCCACCTTCTTGGCATGCTGTGCCGATACCCAGTGGATAGTACCTTTAACACTTCTCCAAGTACCGTTACCAGGTTTGGTAGTAGGATCGTATGTACAGTGAATCTCTGTAATTTCGCCATTCTCGTCTTTAACCACAGACTCGCATTTGACGATGTATGAGTATTTGAGACGAACCTCCCCACCTGGACGGAGACGGAAGAATTTCTTAGGTGGTTCTTCCATAAAGTCCTCTCTCTCGATGTAGAGCTCTTTGGTGAAAGCTATCTCACGTGTACCTGCATCTGGATTCTCCTGATTTTTAGGAGCTGTACAAATCTCACTCTCCACATCGGCTGGCCAGTTATCAATCACCAGCTTAACTGGATTAAGTACTGCCATATAGCGGTTTGAGCGTCTGTTAAGGTCATCTCTCAAGCACCACTCCAGGAGTGAAAGGTCGATCATGTTGTCCCTTTTGGCCACACCCACTTTCTCAGCGAAAGCTCTGATACTTTCAGGGGTATAACCTCTTCTGCGAAGACCGCAAATGGTAGGCATACGTGGGTCGTCCCAGCCAGACACGAAATTGTTCCTTACAAGTTCGAGAAGCTTTCTCTTGCTCATCACAGTGTAGGTAAGGTTGAGTCTTGCAAACTCGTACTGGTGTGAGGGGAAGATATTCAGTTTCTCGATGAACCAGTCATATAGAGGCCTGTGTACATCAAACTCCAGAGTACAGATCGAGTGTGTGATATTCTCGATAGAGTCGCACTGTCCGTGGGCATAGTCGTACATAGGATAAATACACCATTTTGAACCTGTCCTGTGGTGGTCAGCATGGATAATTCTATACATTAGAGGGTCACGGAACATCATATTGGGATGAGCCATATCGATCTTCGCACGAAGAACTCTTGCCCCCTCAGGGAACTCACCATTTTTCATCCTCTCGAACAGGTCAAGGTTCTCCTCTACACTTCTGTCACGGTAAGGGCTGTTTGTACCAGGGGTCTGCACTGTACCACGACCTGCCCTGATCTCCTCCTGAGTCTGGTCATCCACATAAGCGAGACCACTCTTGATCATCTGCACTGCCCACTCATAGAGCTGATCAAAATAGTCAGATGCGTAGAACTCGTTTGCCCACTGGAAGCCAAGCCATTGGATATCGTTCTTGATTGAATCTACATACTCGGTATCCTCTTTCACCGGGTTGGTATCATCGAAGCGGAGGTTGGTCTTGCCACCATATTGCTTCGCCAAGCCGAAATTCAAGCAGATACTCTTTGCGTGCCCGATATGGAGATAACCATTTGGCTCGGGTGGGAAACGGGTAAGGACCGATGTATGTTTCCCTGATGAAAGATCATTCTCGATAATCTCTTCCAAAAAATTCAATGGTCTTGTCTCGACCACTTCTTCTTTTTTAACTTCTTCCATTGACTTAGCGTTTTTAACTTTTAATATATCTTGCAAAGGTAGTTTATTCTAGTTAAATTTACACCTTTAAAAGACGAAACATTCAAGGAAATTATGATTCTATCAATGACCGGCTACGGAAAAGCCGAAAAAAGCACTTCTACAGAGAAATATACAGTCGAAATCCGCTCACTGAACGGTAAGAACTGCGACCTATCCATAAAAAGTTCACTTATTCCTCGCGACAAGGAGATAGAGATGAGGCAGCATCTTGCACAGATGCTTGTAAGGGGCAATATTGACATGTTTGCCTCCGTCGAGCAGATAGGGACAGTCTCTTCGAAGAAGATCAACAGGGATATCCTGATGGACTACTACCGCCAGGTAACCGAGGCAATAGCAGACACCCCATTCCCTGGCAACTATGCTGATGCAATATTCCCCGCATTGCTCAAATTGCCCGATGTCATTGAGACTCAGCGCACAGAGATGAGCGACGAGAGTTGGGATGCATTGCATGCTGCCATCATAGAGGCCGCGGAGCACCTTATCGGATTCAGAACCCGCGAGGGTGAGACACTCCGCGAAGATGTTACCAAAAGGGTGAACCTTATCTGCTCATTTGTGGATGAGGTGGAGAAATTTGAAGCGGAGAGAATCACCGCAGTTCGCGAGAGGTTGACATCCAAAATCAAAGAGCTTTGTGCCCAATGCGACGACAACAGACTGGAGCAGGAGCTCATTTTCTATGTGGAGAAGCTCGACATCAATGAAGAGAAAGTGCGTCTCCGCCAGCACTGCCGCTATTTCCTCGAGACAGTTGAGAAAGAGGAACACCCAGGCAAGAAACTCGGCTTCATCGCACAGGAGATGGGACGCGAGATCAATACCATGGGTTCAAAAGCCAACCACGTGGAGATCCAGAAGTGGGTGGTAAGGATGAAAGACGAACTCGAAAAAATTAAAGAACAATCACTTAATATTCTATAAATTATGCGTAAAACACTTTGTTTTCTTTTAATGCTCCTCCCTGCGTTGATGACAGCAGAGGAGGCACGCTTGCTCCGTTTCCCTTCAGTGGGAGGAGACAAAATTGCTTTTACCTACGCCGGTGATCTATATACCGTACCGGTAAATGGAGGCCACGCCACCAAGATCACTTCGCATATCGGTTATGAGACATTCTCACGCTTCTCACCCGACGGAAAGACCATCGCCTTCACCGGACAATATGACGGCAATACCGAAGTCTACCTTATCCCTGCAGAGGGTGGTACACCTCAGAGACTCACCTATACAGCTACCCTTGACCGCGATGATATCGGCGACCGCATGGGCCCCAACAATATCGTAATGTGCTGGACCCCAGACGGTAAAGATGTGGTATTCCGCACCCGCTGGTACACCTTCTCAGGCCTCAGAGGTCTCCTTTACCACGCACCTGTGGATGGATCAGACCTCAAACAGATCCCTACCACAGAGGGTGGCTTCTGCTCATACTCACCTGATGGCAAAAAACTTGCTCTCAACCGTATGTTCCGCGAATTCCGCACCTGGAAATACTACCGCGGAGGACAGGCAGATGACATCTGGATCAACACTGTAGGGACCACTGAACTGGTAAATGTGACCAACAACCCTGCTCAGGACATCTTCCCTATGTGGGTAGGTGAAGAGATCTATTTTATGTCAGATAGGGACCACACCATGAACCTCTTCTGCTACAACATGACCACAGGCCAGACCCGCAAGGTTACAGATTTCAAAGAGTACGACTGCAAATTCCCATCATATTCTCAGGACTATGTGGTATTTGAGAATGGTGGCTACATCTACAAATACGACATCAAAGCGGGCAAATGCGAAAAGGTAAACATCACCCTCTCATCTGATGGTGTTTATGCACGCGGCAAATTGTCTGCAGCCCCTGGTGCCGGTTCAGGAATGGGTATGTTCCGCGGCGGCTTCAGCCTTTCACCTGATGGGGAAAGGGTACTTGCCACACACCGTGGAGACATCTTCAATATCCCTGCTGCCAAAGGCGCTACTTACCAGGTTACATCGTCATCTGCATCTCAGGAGAGGGAGCCGGTATGGTCACCTGACGGCAAAAAAATCGCCTACTTCTCAGATGCATCGGGAGAATACCAGGTATATGTAGCTGACGCTGCAAACCCTACAGAGGGGAAACAGCTCACCAAATTCAAAACCGGCTACCCCCAGGGTCTCACATGGTCACCGGATTCAAAGAAGCTATATTTCTCAGATGAGAAAAAGAACACATATTCACTTGACGTAGAGTCAAAGAAACTCACCAATATCTTCTACGGCAAATTCGGAGGGATGAGAGGTTATGATATCTCACCTGATGGTGCCTGGATGGCATATTCAGCTGCAGCCCAGAACAATGTATCTGTGGTTTATCTTCTCAATCTGGCAGATGGCAAACAATACCCAGTCACCACCACCTGGTATGACTCTTATTCACCAGTATTCTCCGCTGACGGCAAATACCTATTCTTCACCTCAGCTAGAGAGTTCCAGTCGAGATATTCAAGAGTGGAGTGGAATGCCGCTTATGAGGTTTCAAACTACATGTTCGTAGTGCCATTGGCTAAGGCTACCCCTGCTCCTACCCTTCTTAAAGGTGATGAATACAGCCCTGTAGCAGAGACAAAAGGTGACAAACCTGCCCCTGGCAAACCTGGTGCAGCACCTGCTCCTGCAGCCAAAACTGTAGTGGACACAGATGGTCTTATCGAGAGGGCAGCCGTTCTTCCTCTAGGTTCTGGACGTTTCAGCATCATCGGTTGCTGGGGTGACAACCTCTACTATACCAAAGGTGGTGAGACCTGCAAACTCTCACTCAAGGATATGAAGGAGTCAAAACTTGGCAAAGACAGAGTTCTGACACTTACCCCTGACAACAAAAAAGCCCTCGTAATGTCAAAAGGTGCCCTTAAAGTGGTTTCTACCCAAAGTTTCAAGGGTGAGGCTACAGTTCCAATGGGTGATATGAGGGTCTCAATCGACTACTCTCAGGAGTGGAAACAGATCTTCGACGAGACCTGGAGGGTATTCAGAGACCATTTCTATCTTGAGAATATGCACGGCAAAAATTGGAAAGCTATCCATGACAAATATGCAGTCCTTCTACCATATGTACAGCATAGACAGGACCTCACATATATTATCGGTGAGATGATTGCAGAGCTCAATATCGGTCACGCATACGTAACTACCGGTGAAGCTCCTCGTGCTGAAAGGGTAAAAGTGGGTCTTCTTGGCGGACAGTTCGCTAAAGACAAGTCGGGATATTTCCAAGTGACCAAGATCTTCCAGGGTGAAGACTGGTCTAAGACCAACCGCTCGCCACTTGCCGAGCCTGGTCTTGGGGTAAAAGTGGGTGACTATGTTTTGGCTGTTAACGGCAAATCGCTCAAGGATGTGAAGAATATCTACGAGACACTTGTAGGTAAAGTGGGTTCAATGGTGGCGCTTAAGGTGAACACTACCCCTTCAGAGGAGGGTGCCCGCACCATCTACGTGAAACCTATTGCAGACGAGACTCAGCTTGCTTATTACGAGTGGGTACACAACAATATCAAGAAAGTAAACGAGATGAGTAACGGTCAGATCGGCTATATCCATATCCCTGATATGAGTACAGTAGGTCTTGATGAGTTCACCAAACTCTTCTACACCCAGCTTGACAAGAAAGCCCTTATCATCGACGACCGTATGAATGGCGGCGGAAACGTATCTCCTATGATCATCGAAAGACTTCAGAGGGAAGTTTACCGTATGAATATGTACCGCAACGGTTCAGAGGGTCTTGCTACCATTCCTGAGTCTACACACCATGGTCCAAAGGTTTGTCTTGTGGACAAATACTCATCATCAGATGGTGACCTATTCCCATACGGCTTCCAGAAGCTCGGTATCGGTCCACTTATCGGTACACGCACCTGGGGTGGTATCGTGGGTATCTCAGGCTCTAAACCTTATGTTGACGGACAGGATGTAAGGACTCCTTTCTTCACATCTTACTCTACAGACGGCAAATGGATTCTTGAAAATGAAGGTGTCACACCTGACATCTACGTGGACATCAACCCATTTGAGGACTACCTTGGCAACGACGCACAGCTAAAGAAAGCAGTAGAAGTGCTTCTTGAGCAGATCAAGACATACCCTCAGCTCCCTGGCGTCCCAAAACCACGTGTGATGGACTAACACACTGATACTACGTCACACCCGACGACTCACGTCACACCCGACCCCGCTTGGGTGTCTCAATAAAAAAGGCACGGACCCCGTGCCTTTTTTACATCCACCATTCACACACCCTGACTACACAGCCCCCACCTCTGCAAAGAGTCGCTAACGACTTTGCGGAGTGCGTTAGGCGAACAAACGGCAAATCTCCGTGTGGCGAAGCCAATGCCGGATTCTGTCTGAAGACGTTAGGACGACGAAGTCGGACTATAAGGATGAGTTATCCGGCAAGGAGATGTGAGTGCAGTGAGCAGCACGGAGCAATCCGTCGTGAGCGACTTTGCAGAGGTGGGGTAAAAGGGTGCAAATAACTTTGCGGAGTGCGTTAGGCGAACAAACGGCAAATCTTCGTCTGGCGAAGCCAATGCCGGATTTTGTCTGAAGACGTTAGGACGACGAAGTCGGACTATAAGGTCGTGAGCATAAGTGAGTGTCCAGTGGACAGTCACTGCGAGCAGCACCTTAGCGGAGATGTGAGTGCAGTGAGCAGCACGGAGCAATCCGTCGTGAGCGACTTTGCAGAGGTGTATGCAACAGCTGTGTAGCATTTTCCCGAAAAAGTGTCACTGCGGTACCCTAAAATGGCTATTTCCCCTGATTTTTAACACCACTGTGACAATTTTCATACGAAATACTGCACAGCCCCACTCAAAAATAAGACTGCGACAAGTTTCATGAAAAAAACGGCACAGTCTCGCTCTTTGGACTAAAAATGAACATATTACCTCTCTTGGAGTTTCTTCCTGAGGGTAGTCATCTGAGCAAAATAGCATTTGCTTTCAGCAAAGTCGAGCCACTTGTGGGCAATATCATAGCGGCCAAGAATCTCACAAGCAACAGCCAAGTTATAAGCAGCCGCCCCCTGTTTCATAGGAGACCCCGATTTAACCAGGTCAAGCCATATATCAATGGCCTGTTCCCATTTGAAATCATATGCAAGATAGTAGGCGGCTTCCCATTTTGAGCCACTGAAACACAAGATCATCCTCTCTTCCTGATTCCAGGAGGGGAGAAAAATCTCTGATACTTTTTCGCCTACGCCCCTGAAAGCTTCCTTGAGATGTGCATTGGCCTGGGCAATCGCCATAGAGTTAGGAACCTGACCTTCACCCATAACGGTCCATACAACAGTGTCGACAACTTGCCTACAATATATGGACTCCAATTTAAGAAAATCGTATGCCTGCACATTAAAGATTACAGGCAAAGAAACCTGCACTACATTTTCACCACCTCTGGCCAGTATAAAACTACCTACAGATAGAGAATCAATTGATATAAGCAAATCACTTTCGGTCTGGACTGCCAAAAGATCAAGAGTTCCCGACTCACTGCCCCCCTCTACTGTCATAGGGACAGCATATACCCCTAAAGCCCCTTCTCCAAGTCCCAACTCAGATTCAATCTTCTGGGCAACACCCATTCCTAATTCAGATACCAGAGCGCTATCCCTGTCACCCACCCGCACCATTGAAATTACAGACAACCTTCTCCCCTCAAAAGGGATCAGATTATCTGTTTTCCCCTTCGACTCCACACTTACATAAGTCTTCGAGGGGCCACAGGATGTGAGCCACAAGAATGCTAGGATTAACAGCACGAAAGTTCTTTTCATAATATATTATTTGAATTCACCCAGAAGGTCATACTCATTTGCGCCGGTAATTGCAGCATCTGCAAATGTACCGATACGGGCAGGATCAAATTCACCTCCGAGAAGCACCTCTCCGTCCACTTCTGGTGATTCTTTAGAAGTGCGGGCCACATATACGCCATCAGTAAACGAGTCCACAAGAACCCTCTCCACCGAGCCGACACGTGACTGGTTGAACTCAAGTGAGATGCCCGACTGGAGCTCCATCAGCTCTTCATATCTCTCCTGCTTGATACCCTTGCGGACTGTATCCTTGAGGTTCTCTGCCCCCCAGGTTCCCTCCTCCTCAGAATAGGGAAATGCACCGAGGCGCTCAAATTTATACTCCTGCACAAAATTCAGCAAATCCTGGAATTCCCTCTTGCCCTCGCCCGGGTGCCCCACAATCATAGTGGTTCTGAGGACAATGCCTGGCACTTTTTCCCTCATCTTCTCCACAAGGGCACGGGTCTGCTTCCCGTCAATATTGCGGCGCATTGCTGCAAGCACCTTGTCAGCAGAGTGCTGAAGGGGAATATCCATATATTTGCACACCTTAGGGGAATGTGCCATAATCTCAAGGACATCCTCCGGGAATGAGGCCGGATACGAGTAGTGGATGCGTATCCACTCTATACCTGGAATCTCCTCAAGCTTGAGAATAAGCTCTCCGAGGGCCCTTTTTCTGTATATGTCAAGACCATAATATGTGGTATCCTGAGCAATAAGAATCAGCTCCTTAACCCCTATTGATGCAAGGTACTGCGCCTCACGGACAAGATCCTCAATGGGTATGGAGATGTGACGTCCCCTGATTCCAGGGATAGCACAATATGAGCACTGTCTGTCGCATCCCTCAGATATTTTAAGGTAGGCATAGTGCTTGGGGGTGGTAAGGTATCTCCGGGTCAGGAGCAATGGGTTTTTCTCCACACCCAGATAAGCAAGTATATTATCCAGATCATAAGCGCCGAAGAAACGGTCCACCTCCGGGATAGCCTCTACGAGCTCATCACGATAGCGCTGCGAAAGGCAGCCCCACACCAGCACCTGGGAGATATGCCCCTTCGTTTTAGCATCCACACCCTCGAGGATAGCCTGAATGGACTCCTCCTTGGCATCTCCGATAAAGCCACAGGTGTTGATAATAAGGACATCCACACCGGCAGTGGCCAAATCCTCCCCTTCGGGTGAGATGGTCATACCGGCATGTTCCAATTGGGCCAGAAGGTGCTCGGAGTCCACTTTATTCTTGGAACAGCCGAGGGTAGCTACCTGGACCTTCAGTGGCTTATGATTACTCTGCTGACTCATTTTCGTCCTCTTCAGGAGAGACAAAATCAAGAGAAGCGTACTCCTTCAGGATGTTGTACCATTGAACCACTTTCTTCATGTGTGAAACATAGAAACGGTCCCTGTCGTATGTAGGAAGAGCTTTCTCAAAGAAACTCACAAGCACTTTGGAGTCAGATTTTGCATCTGGGGCCTTCTCTTCACCAAGGGTTTCCTTCATTTTAAGGAATACTTCTCTAAGAGGAAGTTCCTCTTCATCTGTATAGATAGCGATATCTGAAAGTGCGGTAACCTTTGCGGTCATACCGAATACTGTTCTTTTTTTGGTGGCCAATGCTTCAGCGACTACGCCCGACTTTGCCTGTGACACATATTCAAACAGGCCCTGCTCGCCTGAAACTGATAGAATTCTTTGTAGATCTGTTGCCATTTTTCTTGTTATTTTAAATTAATTTATTCCTCTTTCTTTCTTGATTTTACCATAAGCCTCGGAAATCTTTTTAAATTTCTCCTCGGCAGCTTTTTTCACATCTTCGCCCAAAGTTGCCACTTTGTCCGGATGGTGTTTCATAGCCATACGGCGGTAGGCTTTCTTCACCTCTTCATCGGTAGCAGTGCGCTCAATTTCAAGCACTTTGTATGCATCCTCCACAGATGTGCCATACATCGCAAACATTGACTCGGCATCCTGACTTGGGATTCTCATTGCTGCAGCAACTCTCCTGAGAATGTCCATTTCAGCCTGAGAGACTACACCATCAGCCTTTGCAATACCGCAAAGATAGTGGAAAAGTTGGAGACGCTGCGAAATTGGGACATTCATTGCAATTTGTGCCCCTACCTCCTCTATATTTAGATCCCTCTGAAGAAGTTCCTTCAGGATTTTCAGGGCGTCGGCCACTGCTTCCTCACCGAAATTTGCCCTGATGAAATTCTTCACATACTCCAATTCGGAGCGGAGTACCCTACCGTCTGCCTTCATCACCGCTGATGACAGAATCAGCAGCGAGACCATAAAATTATTGTATTGTGGTGTCTGTTGGCTGAAGAAACTGCCGCTACCCTTCTCAAAAAGGGAAGCAATACCCACCCCGAGGAGAGCTCCGAAAGGTCCGGCGAGCGTCCAGCCCAAAATTCCACCTATCCATTTACCTATTCCCATCTTCCAATTCCTTATAAATACCGATTATTTGCGGGAGCAATGCCACTGTCTCATCTGAAACAATCACATAATCTGCCCATTTTTCCCTCTCCTGGTCACTCCATTGATTATTTATCCTCCCGAGTATCTGCTCTCTGTTCAGATTTGACCTCCTCTGCACCCTCTCTATCCTCAGATCGAGAGGAGAAGTAATGACGAGCACTTTATCTGCAAGGGGCCGGAGTAGAGGGTTCTCCAAAAATATTGCAGACTCAATGATTACAAAGGGGTACTTTTTCTCCTCCTGCACCTTTTTCCATTTAAGGAAATCCTCTATCACCGCAGGATGGACTACAGCCTCTACTTTTGCCAACAGGGATTTGTCCGCAAAGAGACGGGCTGCCATCAGATCCTTGCGAAGCTTGCCATCCTCAAGAATATCTTCGCCCAATATGGATTGGAGGGCTGCAAGAAGTTCACCTGATGTATCATAAAGCCCCTTGGCCCTGTCATCTGTAAAATAGACAGGAACACCCATCGAAGCGAACATATTGACAATATGAGTTTTACCGCTTCCTATACCTCCGGTAACTGCCAATACTGTCATTGCTCGTCCAATACTATACAATCTATATATGGTGGGTCGAAGGAGATAGAATATATTCCATTTGGAGCGCTATCCAGATAGGGAAGAGCCTGAGAATTGATGGAGTTCTCAATCTCCTTATAATCAATTACACATTTGAAATCATCTTCACCCAAAGGTTTATGTGAGTCAAGAAGCTGCCTGTACACCATCCTGATTTTGGATTGGAGTGGCAAAAGTTGTTTCCCTTTAGGAACATTTTTTACCTCTACCGGCAATTCGATACTCTGTTCTATATACCTTCCAACCTCTTGCGAATAGTATATATAATCCCTGGAGAGGTTGACTCCATAGATCGGAATAATGGAGGCCACCCCCTGAATACCTTTCTTTACCCCTTTCTTTGAAATAATGTTTGTATACACAGCGTCAATATTGTCCACAATATCATCTACTCCATAAATAATGAGACTATCAGGATTCAACTTCATCTTGGAGATGGCCATGTATTGTGGCGAGAAATTAATTTGAGACTGTGCTATAACAGGTACCTTCTTGGTATTTATCCTATGAAGTATTACCCTTATCATAGCTGTCGTATAATTCTCCACAGACGAGACTTTGGCATCTATCAGCTGCTTTTCTATGATATCCTTTATCTCTGGGATGTATACAACAAATGTGTCAGATTCAGGAGTTACAGGTTGAAGATATTTAGGATCGAGGTCCAAGGAAATATCATCCTTGAAATGCTGCGAAATGAGAGTATAACCTGTTGCCCTTACCCTCAACATAATGGCATCCTCGGCATCAGCTTCCATCTCCCTACCTTCTATGTTCGTCCTGATATTGACAGAGTACTGTACATAGGTAGAATATCTCAACGAAAGGTTATGGATAGTCCATATAAATAAAGCCAAAAGGAGGGAAAACAGCAGGGTAAGCCATTCTCCTCTCCCTCTGGCTATTTTATTGATCCAATGCCAATTGGTGCCGGACATAGTTTTAGTTTTGTGCTTGGATATCAGTGCTGTCCCTTACAACACATTGTTTATCCACGCGGATCTTGACGTTATTGTCGATCTCCATCAAAATATACTGCTCCTTAACTTCTGCTACCACACCGTAGATACCGCCTACAGTTACGATTTTGTCACCTTTTTTGAGTGATTCTCTGAATTTCACAATCTCTTTCTGCTTCTTCTGTTGTGGACGGATCATAAAGAAATACATCACGACGAAGATAAGAAGCATCATTATGAGGAATGAATAGTTTCCGCTCTGAGCAGGTTGAGCTGGAGCAGCTTGCAAAAGTGTAAATGATAGAAGTGTCATATCTTTTTTATAAATGTGTTAATTATTCTGAATTATTCTGAAATTAGTCGATGAGTCCCCTTCCGCTCTTGACGATCTCGCCTGTAGCAAGCATTTTCTGGATCAGTTTGTCCAAAAGACCATTCACGAAGACTTTGCTGTTTACGGTACTGTAGAACTTGGATATCTCCACATACTCGTTGATGGTCACTTTCACAGGGATATTTGAGAACCTTACAGCCTCAGCTACACCGAGAACAATAAGTGCAATATCTGTATTCACCAGACGGTCAGAATCCCAATTAGAGAGGTTTTCAGCCACTTTGTCATAGAACTTACGATAGTTTACCAAAGAGAAATTCATCAGTTCCACTGCAAACTCCCTGTCATCATCCTTCAGGAATGTTTTTGGGATTACAAATTTATCCCTGTCCCTCAAGAATTCAATATTTGCTACCAGTGTCATAAGAACAAAACCGAGATCATCCATCCAGAAGAGGGACATATCCTCAAGTATCTGCTCCAATGTCTCATCATCTTCAAACTCTTCTGTAAAAATATTTATGAAAAGATTGCAGTCTTCTTTGAAAGAACGCTCTGGCGAGGCCATATATGTTTTGAAATACTCCTTCTCTGAGATTCTGGCATATAATCTCTTGACATATAGCAGCAGCTCATCATTGTTCCATAGAAGGCCCTCCCTCTCTACATAACTTATGAATTTTTCCTCATTGAGAATCCTCTCTACGAAAAGGTTCTCAGAAAATTTCATATTTGGATTCTTCTCCTCAGAGGTAGGATGGAATTTCTTAAGCCCCGCCTCTATCCTGGCATCTGCAGCACGCTTGAGGGCTACAGACACATTCATCATAAAGAAATACAAATCCTTTGTCTTGTCACACGAAGTCAGAAAAGACTTCTCCACCCCTATAGCAGAATCTGCACCGGAAGAGACCGCACTGAAGAGAGATTTGAATACTTTTATCCTTATTAGACGTCTGTTCAACATATATTTTTATATTTTTTGCAAATTTATAGTTTTCGGATGAAATTTAATTATCTTTGTATGAATAATTTTAAAAAAGATAAATTATGTATTCTGAAGACATTGAAAATGGTGTGGCGCAAGAGCGTGCTGGAGATGACGTTTACTCAAGACCTGTTAGGGCTGGAAAGAGAACTTATTTCTTTGATGTGAAAGCGACTAAAGGTAATGACTACTACCTTACCATCACCGAGAGTAAAAGACGTATTGAGAAAGATGGGCGTTTTGTTTATGACAAACACAAGATTTTCCTTTACAAAGAGGATTTCGAGAAATTTGCCCAAGGACTTGAAGAAGTAGTGGAATATATCAAGGAGAGATGTCCCATCACTGAGAGAGTGGCACCAGAACACACTCAAGGACAATATTCTTCAGATGTAGATTTCGAAGAGTTGTAAAATTTCTTGATATCAGATAAAAAAGAGGCAATTGCGACGGCATTTGCCTCTTTTTTGTTCCAATCCGATACTGCTACTTTTCAGGATAGGAGATATATACCAGATACTCCCCTTTGCACTTTATGGTAAATGATGGTGCAGTGGTGACATTGAGGGTCCCCTGCCACCAGGAAGTGAAATCGCGGAGCGGATACTGGAGACCTTCTGCTGTCATACCGGCTGTACCGAAACTGAATATGGAGACAGCACTCCCCACAGGAGAGTCAAAAGTATTCGTATCACGACAAGGTACAAACATACCGAAGTCGGTATAGGTGCGCACCTGCAGCCCCTGCCTCATAT
>JAZRHK010000187.1:0-1201 GCA_045644725.1 Candidatus Coprenecus sp.
TAGAGCTTTCTTTGATGGATCCTGATCTGGAGCTGATGGCTCGTTATTTCGGTGGCGAGATTGACAACTCAGGCGGTGATGGTAAACGCAAGTGGAAGCGACCTAAGAAGCTCCCTTACAAGGAGTGGGCTTTGTGGATCATGCCAGAGGAGGGTTTGTTTATTGGTTGTCCTACAACCAGAATCATTCCTAAGTTTGAGATCAACTACAACTCTAAGGGAATCTGCCTTGTGCCGATGAAAATAGAGTTCCAGGCTGAGCTTGAAGTAGATGAGGGTATGGAAGATCCTACCAAAGCGTAACCAGCTATCCGATTAACCAGGAAAGCCTCCTATCCCTATACAGGTAGGGGGCTTTCTTTCAATTAGAAAGTATATGTCAGAGGAACAAAATAATAGAGATCTCACCAGAGAGGAGCAACTGGAGATAGAGGAGAAAGCGATCCAGGCTCTGTTAGATATGGGTGCCAAATTCTCAGTGCCCCTAAAGATTAACCCAGTAAATCCTCCTAAGAGGATCGTGTGGTGGAATAAGCATTTCCCTAACCATGTCAAGGTGTGGAGAGATCGCAGACTGCCTAAAAACTGGGATGTTTCCCTTTCTGAGGTACCAGATGCAAACCTGGGTAAGTTGGTAAAGGTGTATATGCGTAATTTCCATATCAAGCCTTTGTACCTGGGTACCATTGATGCCCTCAGGAAACTTTATATCCAGATTGAATATGATGAGCAAGCGATCCAGGATCAGCCGATCCAGGAGAGCAAAAAGCTCTTTAAGTATATACCTGTTATGGCAGAGATCGCTGCTGTTGCAGTCCTCAATAATCCAACCATAGCAAACCCTCTCGCAAAGGAGGTTAAGGAGCTGAAAGCATTTTTCATTGAACACCTTACTGTAGCTAAGTTGCAACGCCTGGCTGCTATCATAAGCCAGATGATGAATGCTGGGGGTTTTACCTCCTCTATCAGATCAATCAGGGAGATCGGAGTGAACACGAAACCGAAACAGAAAGAAAACGGAGCAGATCTGATAGAGTAATGGGGCTAAATAGCCCCTGGGGTAGTCGTGGAGAGCTATGCAAAAATTTTGGATGGACTTACGATTATCTGCTCTGGGGTATTTCCTGGCTGAATGTACAGCTTATGGTTGCGGATGCTGCCAGGATTAAGGATCTTGATACTGAGAACAACGGAGAATCAGG
>JAZRHK010000188.1:0-8334 GCA_045644725.1 Candidatus Coprenecus sp.
AAAGTATGGATCTGCAACGGTGAAGTTTACGGCAAACGTGACCTTTCTCCTAACGCAGGTGTATCTGCAAACGCTACTGCTGCTCAAGGCAACAACCAGCGCAACGAGCGCCGTGGTGGCCGTGGCCGCAAAGGTGGTGACAGAAAGAACAACAAATAGTTCTACACTGTAGTAAATGTCATACCCGACATGTTCGGGTATTTCAAATACAAAGGGTGACTCAAACGGGTCACCCTTTTTATTTAGCTCAAGCGGCAGCTACTCTGCGTCTTCAGGAAGCGCAGCTGACGGGAGCTGGACAGGCTTTTTGCACTCCACACCCATCTTGATGAGTTTGTTCTGGGTGGTAGCGATGGATTGGCGGCCATAGAGTTTGGCTTTTGCAGCCTCAAAGCTGTCTTCCATCTTTTTGATTCCTGTACCTATACTTTCAAATGTCTCCACGAATGCACCAACCCTGTTCACAAGTTCGCTTGCAGTATTGAGAATGTTTTCCGAGTTCTGTCTGCGGGTATTTTCATCCCAGGTGAGACGTATTATTTTGAGCATGGTGATAAGATAAAGGTCACCTGTCACGATGACACCTTTCTCGAAGGCATCTCTCCACTCTTCCTGATGGTCTCGGAAGAATAGCTGGAAAGCTGTCTCATTGGGGACATACATTATTACATATTTGAGACTCTCCCTGTCCCCTTTGGCCAACCCTTGTGAGTACGATTTGCGGGAGAGTTCTTTAATGTGTGTACGCACACTCTCAATATGGCGCACCAAGGCACCCTCCCTGCCAGCATCATCCTCAGCATTGCAATAATCAAGGTATGCTGTGAAGCTCACTTTGGAGTCTATTACCACGACCTTTTTGTCGGGGAAGGTGAGGGTGAAGTCGGGGATCATCTTGCGCCCTGTCTCTTCGTTGCGGACGGCCTGATTGGCTGAATCACGGACAAGTTCCTGTTTGACGTAGTCAATACCCTCTACAAAGCCGTAATCCTGAAGAAGTTTCTCAAGGTGGGTCTCACCCCAATTGCCCTGCACTTTATTATTACCCTTAAGTGCTGTGGCAAGGTTATTTGCCTCCTGCCCAAGTGTAGCAGCCCGCTCTATCATCACCTTAATCTGCTCCTCAAGACTCGCACTGTTCTTGATTGATTTCTCTTTCGAGTCCTTCACCTCATTTTTGAACTCCTCCATCTTCAGGCGGAGTGGATCCAAAAGGGTCTTCAAATCCTTCTCATTGGCCTGAGCCAGGCTCTTGGATTTCTCCTCGAATATCTTCTGGGCAGACTCACCGAAAGCGAGTTTGAGGGCCTCAATCTGCTCGTGGAGCTGCTCTTTGCTTTTCTTCTCATTTGCCGCTGCTGTTTCGCGAAGGAGCTCGATCTCTTTTGTGAGACTCTCCTTTGATATACGGAGTTCGACCAGGTCATTTCTGAGCGACACAGCCTCATTTTCCTTTACCGACAGCTCTTCATCCTTCAATGCCAGGACTTCAGCGCCCTTTTTACGCAAAATGCCGTTTACAACCAATGCTGCTGCCATGCAGCCTACTACAAAAGCCAGAATTGCTACTAATATTGTATTCATATCTTATACCTCCTTATTAAGGGTAAAATTAGCTAATTTTATTATTTTTGTAAGCATTATGAAGAAACATTTATTACCAATAGTAATTGGCGCTATCCTCCTCGTTTTTGGGGGTTGCCAACAAAACAAACAAACAGATATGTCCAATATTTCAGAAGCTGCTATCCAGAGTGCCATCCAGGGGGTCGAAAGTAACCTCTCTGACAAAGCACTGATAGAGAAAGGTATCCGCCAGGCGGCAAACCTATGGCGCGCAGAAGATGGTTCTGAAGCCGACTTCGTAGAGTTTGTAAAGGGCAACATTATGGCCGATGACAAAGCGAAAGAGGTCCTTTTTGAAAAGCTCTCTACCGCTTTTGAGGTCCTTTTCGGCACATCCAACCAGATCTCTGTAAGGATGCAGATGCCAGTACATCTTACAGGCTCAGAACTTACCGACATAGATTATATTTTTGCAGGATACAGCCCTTCGTCACACTTCTCTGACGATATGTTTGCAAATAAAGTGGCATTCATTACGGCCCTCAACTTCCCGAATTTTACCCTCGAGGAGAAAAATACCCTCGGCCGTGAATGGTCACGCCTGGAATGGGCATATTCAAGGATGGGAGACATCTTCACCAATAGGGTACCTGCATACATAAACCAGAAGGCTTCTCAGGTCTACAGCAATTCGGAGAACTATATTGCAACATACAATATCATGATGGGGCACCTCCTCACCGAAGATGGGCGCAAGCTCTTCCCTGAAGATATGGTGCTACTCTCTCACTGGAATCTCCGTGATGAGATCAAATCGAACTATGCGGATGTCCCCAACAATTTTGAGAAGCAGCAGATGATCTATAAGGTGATGGAGCACATTGCCTGTCAGAGTATCCCTGCTGATGTGGTAAACAACCCTGCTTATGACTGGGCACCATATTCAAATAAGGCTTATGCCAATGGAAAAGAGGTATCACTAGCAGCAGAGGGTTCTGCACGCTATTCGCACATCCTCGAGACATTCAAGGTGGAGCAGGCCCTCGACCCATACAACCCTCAGCTCCCTACCGGTATCAAGAGAAATTTTGAGGGGGGGATGGAGATCTCCGCTGAAGATATCGAAGAGATGTTCATAAACCTCGTCTCCTCACCTGAGGTAGCTAAAGTGGCTGAGCTGATCAAAACCCGCTTGGGAAGAGACCTTCAGCCTTATGACATCTGGTACGACGGTTTCAAATCACGCTCCGCAATATCGGAAGATGTCCTTACAGCTAAAACACGCACTCTCTACCCGGATGCGAAGGCTTTTGAGAAAGACATGCCACGCCTGCTCCGCAATTTGGGCTTCACCCGCAGTGACGCAGAGTATCTGGCCAGCAAAATCGTGGTGGAGGGTGCACGTGGATCTGGCCACGCCTGGGGCGCTTCAGGGCGCTGGGAGCCTGCAAGACTCCGCACACGTGTCGGTGAGAAAGGTATGGACTACAAAGGGTACAATATCGCAGTGCACGAGTTCGGTCACAATGTGGAGCAGACCCTCAGCCTGTATGATGTGGATCACTATATGCTCAACGGCGTACCAAACACAGCATTCACAGAGGCACTTGCATTTATCTTCCAGAAGAGGGATCTCAAACTTCTTGGCTATCCCCAACAGGTGGACGACAACACCACCCTGGATATCTTCTGGGGATGCTATGAGATCATGGGTGTTTCACTTGTGGATATGTACACATGGAAATGGCTTTATGAAAACCCTACAGCTACAGCTGATCAGCTGAGAGATGCAGTGGTCGGTATAGCCCGTGATGTATGGAACAAATACTACGAACCTGTACTCGGAACACACGACTCACCTATCCTGGCCATCTACTCCCATATGGTTAACAGTCCGATGTACCTTCCAAACTACCCGTTCGGACACATTATCGAATTCCAGCTTGAAGAGCACTTCATGGGAATGAACGATAAGGAGTTCGCTTCTGAGATCAAAAGAATCTACACCATCGGAACCCTTACCCCTCATTATTGGATGGAGGAGGCTGTCGGCTCAAAAGTGAGCACAGATCCCCTTATCAAAGCTGTCGGAAGGATCCTAGAGAAATAAAACCATCATGGAGAGTATAAAAGAGATTTTCAAGATAGGTAAAGGTCCCTCAAGTAGTCATACAATGGGGCCCAGATATGCTGCACAAATTTTTAAGGATAAAAATCCCGAAGCGGCGAGATTTGAAGTGACCCTTTTCGGAAGCCTTGCTTCGACAGGCAAAGGGCACTTGACAGATGTAGCTATCCTCGAGACTTTGGGTGCAGACAGATGTGATATCATATGGCGAGGTGATGTGGTGCTTCCCCAACATCCAAACGGACTTACATTCAAGGCGTTCAACTATGAAGGTCACCAGATGGACAGCTGGACCACATTCAGTATAGGTGGTGGAGATATCAGTGATACCGGATTGAGAGCTCCAAGAGAAAAGATATATCCACATACCACTATGCTTGATATCCTGAACTGGTGCAAGGACAACGGCACCTCGTTCTGGGAATATGTGGAGAGATATGAGGATAAGGATATCAACGACTTCCTGGCCGAAGTATGGAGGGTAATGAAAGAGGCTGTAGAACGGGGCATTGACAATGAAGGGGTCCTCCCCGGTGGTCTTTGTCTGACCAGAAAGGCCGCTTCTTTCTTTATAAAAGGTAAAGGTCATCAGGGTTCGATGCAGCGTCGTGCAATGACATTTGCCTACGCATTGGCGGTAGCGGAGGAGAATGCCAGTGGTGGTACTATAGTTACAGCCCCCACTTGCGGCTCTTGCGGAGTGGTCCCTGCTGTTTTTTACCTTAACCAGAAATCGTACGGCTTCTCTGACAAAAAGATTATCAGGGCACTTGCTACTGCCGGCCTTATCGGCAATATCATCAAGACCAATGCCTCTATCTCAGGGGCAGAAGTGGGGTGCCAAGGTGAAATAGGATCTGCCTGCTGTATGGCTGCAGGGGCATCTACCCAACTCTTCGGAGGTACACCGATGCAGATAGAGTATGCTGCAGCAATGGGTATGGAGCATTTTCTCGGCCTGACCTGCGACCCTGTCTGTGGTCTGGTTCAGATACCATGCATAGAGCGCAACGCATTTGCAGCCACCAGAGCTGTGGATGCCAATGTATATGCCCTAATGACCGATGGCAATCACAGAGTGGGCTTTGACAGTGTAATAGCCGTAATGAAACAGACCGGTAAAGATATACCAAGTCTATACAAAGAGACGGCTGCCGGAGGTCTGGCCATCCAGATGGCTCCGGCACCTGCCAAATAGCGAAGGGACCAGACGCAAAATAACCCCCGCCCAGAAATATCTGTGGCGGGGGTTTTTTCGTTTGTCCAGCCTTGCAGGTCGGAATCCTTTGAACTATTTTATCCTCTTGAGAGCCTCTTCGATGGCTCTTTCAAGCTGAGGGTCACGACCATTGACCCTATCCTCAAAGGTATTCTTCACATAAATATCGGGCTTGACACCTGTAGATTCAAGATCTTTACCTTCGAGAGAATAACAACCCCACGCTGGCAATCTGAGATAAGATCCGTCCAGAAGGGTGGTTCCTGAGGTGAAGATAATCCATCTGTAGGTCTCTGTACCTACTATAGTGGCAAGACCGAGTGTCTGGATACCATTGGATGTAACCTCTGCATCAGAAAGGCTCCTCTCATTGACAAGTGCTATGATAGGGATATCACCAGGGGTCACATTGGGGTGCGAGTTGGATGGGAAGTCCCTGTACGCCCAGTGGTAATGGGCTTTCTGGGACAAGAACTCAAGGACCTCATTGTGGACATTACCTCCATTATTGTAACGCAAATCGATGATGATGGCCCTCTTGCCAAGGGTTCTGGTGTGCATATCCTTAAGGAACTCATTAAGCTCCTCTGCACCCATATCCCTCATGTGGCTGTAGGCTATCTGACCATCTCCAAGCCTGTCCACCAATGCACGGTTAGTATCTTCCCATTCATTATACAGCCAGTTCTTTACCTGGGCAAAGGTAACAGTATGAAGCTTGACCTCCACCTCTTTACCTGCACGGCTGAAGGTCATTTTCACTTCAGGGTTCTTGATGGCTGAAGCAAGATAGACTTCCCTATTTGCTTTAGGATCGATCCTCTCACCATTTACCGCTACCAGCACATCCCCTTTCTGGAGATTTGCCTCAAGAGTATTGGCTGGAGAATCTGTCAGGATTCTGTCTATAGCATAAGGGTTCGCATTGTCCCAAATGATACCGGTCTCCATAGTGTAGGTCTTGGTAAGGGGCTCCTCCACATCGTTGCCTGAAGATCGGAATCCCAAGTGCGATGAGTTCAACTCTCCAAGCATATCGGTCATCAATGTAACAAGATTTGCCCTGCTGCGGACAAATGGAAGGAATGATGCATAATAATCTCTCTTGGCAGCCCAGTCTACTCCGTGGAAATTCACATCATAGAAGTTCTGGTCCATTGATGCCCACGCCTCGTAGAACATCTGCTCAAACTCCCTCTTCACATCCTTCTCTACAGGGACCTTGATCTCCACCTTGGTAGCCTTGCCTCCGTTCAGATCTACCTTTGAGATACCATCCCTTCCCACGAAATAGAGATCAGTAGAGGATGAGATGAAATAGCCCCATGACAGACCTTTAATCTCCTTTGGTTTGGCTTCTGGATCAGAGATTTCCAGGCTGTATGTGCTCCTTCTGGATGAGTACAGCAAGTATGATTTGTCTTTTGATTTGAAAACTTCCACTGAACGGGCACTGATATCCATAGGGATGGCACGACGGAGGATATCGTCGAACTCGATTTTCACCTCTACACCTTTAGGGGTCTCTTTTTGTGGCTCTGCAACATCTTTTTTAGCCCCTTTCTTAGAAGGTTTTTCTGGAGCAGGTGCCTCTTTCTTCTCCTCTTCAAAGAGCTTGTCATAAACATCAGACTTGAATGGAGTGGTATTGTATCTGTCCAATGGGAGCTTGTAGATCTTGGCATCGCCACCTCCCCGAGGATATGTGGTGCCGTAGAAATTTGCCGCCATAAAGAGATATTTCCCGTCGGGTGAAAATACAGGGCTACCCTCGCTGCAAGCAGAATTGGTAAGGTTACGCAGCACCTTGTCGCGGAATGAGTAGATATAAATCTCCCCTTCGAAAAGGTTGATGGCCTCAAAAGCAAGCCACTGATCATCTGGAGAGAAATTTAGGGTATAGCTGCTGTATGACCAGAACTGTGCATCTGCCACCTTCTCCACTGCATCATTGGAAGTGGTGAGGGTCATCACCTGATGGTTGCCACGGACAAAAGCTATCCTGTCCCTTTTGTTCGAAGGGGTGAGGTTCTTGATATTGCAGTCAGCTGCATATACCAATTTCTCAGGGGCAGAACCATCTGCCTTGATCTTGAAAATATTTGTATATCCTTTATTTGTGCGGGTATAGTACAGAGTCCTGTTGTCCTTTGCCCAGACAATCTCATTTACCCTCTCATTCTCCGGGGTCTGGAGACGCACCTGGTATTTTCCCTTTACATCGCTAATATAGAGCATACCCCTTATGGACATTGCGAACTTTTTGCCATCAGGAGAGACTGCTACTGCACGTGGAGTCTCCTTATCAAAGCTGCGGGTCACTTCTATATTGTTGTCCGCCACCGCAATTTGAGGCTGAGTCACCTTGCCACTCTTCAGATCAAGGAGATGGATCTTGTATTCAAGGATAAATACCATCGCCGAGCCGTCGTGGCTGATGGAAGGGTACTGGAGCGAGTGGTCGAAAGAGGTGAGCTGCTTAGGTGCAGAATCTGCCGAATGCTTCGCAATATTGGACTCCTGATTGAACTGGTCGGTAACATAATAGAGATTGCCCCCCTTGTCCACCATAGGCCAGGTATCTTTTCCCTCATAAGAGGTGAGTTCCTTATATTCTCTGGTAGCCGGATTCCACGATTTTACGTTGATATTGTGGTCACCTACATACCTTTTGCGGGTAGGGAAATTGAACGCCTCGCCCGACTCATTGAAATAAATTTCGCCGGTAGCGGGGTTCTCCACCACATTGGTGATGGTATTGAAATAGTTCTCAAAAAGTCTTTCAGGGGTACCACCACCGATGGCCACCTTGTAGGTAGTGCGGGTGTTTGCCCTGTTGGTCTCAAAATAGATGCTCTTCGAATCTGCACTCCATCCGCTCGGATAGTCATTGGCCTCATGCCAGGTGAGCCTTTTCACTTCACCACCGGCAGTGGGGACCAAATAGATGTCATAATTGCCCTGGATGTTGGATGCAAATGCCACCCATTTGCCATCAGGAGATACCTTCGGATGGCTCTCAAGGGCCCCAAGAGAGACAAATCTCATCGCCATGCCACCCTCGGCAGGGACATTGAATATATCTCCGTCGTAAGAGAAATATATGGTCTTTCCATCGGGAGAAAGGGTCGGATTATATGGAAAATGGAGCGTACCTGCACTTGCCACCAATGGGAGCAGGAAAAGTAGAAATGGAAATAGTCTTTTCATATTGAGTGGTTTATAAGTTTCTAAATGGCGTTCTCTGCCTCGATGACATGAAACATGGTCTTGAAGATGTAACCCTTCTCCTTAAGCTTGTCTATTATCTCTCCCAGATAGGTGTACGGGCGGTCGGCATCTGTCCTATCGGGATAGTTCATCGCGTGGATAAGGAGGACAACACCATTCATCGTATTCTCCTTCTCGTAGTTCCACAGAT
>JAZRHK010000189.1:0-3922 GCA_045644725.1 Candidatus Coprenecus sp.
GGCACAGAAAGAGAACCCCAATATTACATTTGAACTATGCGTCCACTACCTCTGGTTCTGCGATGAGGACTACGCAAAATACGGCACACATATCAAGTGCAATCCAGCCATCAAGAGACGCAGCGACCTGGATGCACTCCGCAATATTGTATCCAAGGGGCTTCCTGGCGCAGTAGCCACCGACCATGCCCCCCACCTTCTCACAGAGAAAGAGGGCATCTATACTAAAGCTCCATCCGGACTCCCTACTGTTCAGCACTCCTTGAGGATGATGCTCCAACTCTCAAAAGAGGGGGCATTTCCCATTGAGATGGTACCACAGATGCTCTCACACGCACCTGCCCAGACTTTTGCCATCTCTGGAAGAGGCTTTATAAGGGAAGGTTACTTTGCTGACCTTGTTCTTGTAAAAGGGGAAAAGGATCAGGAGGCTGCACCTGCATACAAATGCGGATGGACCCCTATTGATGAGAACGCCCTTGATTATGGCGTAGTCCACACAATGGTAAATGGTCAATTTATCGTCAGAGACTACAAACTTACAGGGGTTAGAAACGGCAGAAGACTCACATTTGACAGATAATACTATATGAACATCAAGGTTTTCACGGCTATATTTCTGGCTATATTTTTCTGGGGATTCTCATTCATCTGGACCAATCAGATCCTCCTGGAGGATATACCTGTATTTACCTTCATATTTTTCAGGATGTTCATAGCTGGAGCACTCCTGTTTGTATTTTCCAAAGTTACTGGCAAACTCCAGAAGATAGAGAAAGGGGACTACAAGCTCCTCTTCCTGATGGCTTTCTTCGAGCCCTTCATCTATTTCATAGGTGAGACTTTCGGTCTGAAGGCAACAAACTCCCCCACCCTAAGCGCCTTGATAATAGCCCTGATACCTATCTTTGCGATGCTCTCCGGAGTCATCATCTATAAAGAGAAAGTGACCTGGGTTAATGTACTCGGCATCCTGGCAACCATACCGGGTATCCTCCTCATGGTACTTAATACAGGGGATATGACACCCGAATACTGGTGGGGTATAGCCCTCCTATTTGTAGCCATCTTAGGATCTGTAGGGTACTCAACTACAGTGAGGGGACTAAGCAAATACAACAGCTTTACTATAGCTACATACCAGTTTGTGTTCGGTGCAGTGCTTTTTCTCCCATGCTTTCTGATTTTCAATGGAGACTATCAGATAGCCGGTCTTCTCGAATGGCACATACTCAAACCCGTACTTTATCTGGCAGTATTGTGCTCTTGCCTCTCATTTGTGCTGTACATTTTCTCTATCAAATCATTGGGTATTGCCAGATCAAGTGTATTCACATCACTCATCCCTGCTGTATCTGCAATAGGTGCCTACCTGTACGGCTATGAGACTTTTACCTGGGAGCAGATCCTTGGTATCCTGATTGTCACCCTCGGTGTCGCCATCACCCAGAAAGGTGAGAAGTAGGTTCCTTATTTTATAAGTTCGAGGGCTATCCTTTGTCTTCGCATATCCACCTCAAGCACCTTCACCTTCACATGCTGGTGAATCTTCACCACATCTGCAGGGTTTGTAATGTACTTGTTGGAGAGCTTGGATACATGGATAAGGCCATTCTGCTTGATGCCGAAATCTACAAATGCACCGAAGTTGGTGATATTGGTGATGATTCCAGGAAGTTCCATCCCGACCTTCACATCCTCTATGCTCTTTATCTCCTCGCTGAATTCAAGTATCTTGATAGAAGCTCTGGGATCGCGTCCAGGCTTGGCAAGTTCTGCCATAATATCGTTAAGGGTAGGAAGTCCCACCTCATCAGAGACATATTTATCCACCTTGATGCTGCCCCTCGCCTCTTCGCTACCTATGAGATCCTCCACTGTCAATGACACATCCTTAGCCATTTTCTGCACCAGCTGGTATCTCTCCGGATGTACAGCAGAGTTATCAAGAGGGTTTTTGGCTCCTGGGATGCGGAGAAAACCGGCACATTGCTCATACACCTTCTCCCCGAGCCTCTTGACTTTCAGAAGCTCTTTTCTTGATTCAAATGGGCCATTCTCTGTCCTGTAATCCACAATATTCTGGGCAATAGCGGGACCAATACCCGATACATACCCCAAAAGGTGTTTGCTTGCAGTATTAAGGTTTACACCCACGCTGTTCACACAGCTCTCCACTACATTGTCGAGATTCTCCTTAAGGAGTACTTGGTCCACATCGTGCTGATATTGCCCCACACCTATCGATTTTGGGTCAATTTTTACCAGCTCTGCCAATGGATCCATTATCCTGCGCCCGATAGACACCGCACCTCTGACAGTCACATCATACTGAGGAAATTCTTCACGTGCAATGGATGATGCAGAGTAGATCGAGGCCCCATCCTCACTGACAGAATAGACTCTTACCCCTTCCGGAAGTGCGAGTTTCTTGATAAATGCCTCTGTCTCCCTGCCAGCAGTCCCATTGCCTATGGCAATGACCTCTATTTTATAGGCCTCCACCAAATTCGAGATTTTCTTCATCGCCATAGTCCGCTCATTCACAGGTGGATGGGGATATATCACATCATTATGGAGCAATGCACCCTGAGCATCGAGACACACCACTTTGCACCCTGTTCTGAAACCTGGATCGACGGCCAATACCCTCTTCTGTCCGAGTGGTGGAGCCATAAGGAGCTGCCTCAGGTTCTCACCGAACACCTTGATAGACTCAATGTCTGCCCTCTCCTTTATAGCTTTAAGAGTCTCATTTTCAATTGAAGGGTGGAGCAGTCTCTTGTATGAGTCCTCTACCGCAATATCGATCTGCTCTGCCACCTTGTCCGAAGGACGCCTTTTCCCTTTAAGAGCCAGATTGTACACCTTGTCAAGCGACCTGTCGCTATCCACATCCACTTTCACACTCAAAATGCCTTCTGAGGCACCTCTCAGGATAGCCAGTACCCTATGCGAAGGGGCACGGGAAATATCTTCCGAAAATTCAAAATAGTTCTTGTATTTCAGTGCCTCATCAGATTCCTCATCCACACCGCGAGCCACCTTTGCAGAGACCTTTCCAAACTTCAAGTATTGGGTTCTCAATGCCCCCCTCACATCAATGGATTCAGATATCCACTCTGCAATTATATCCCTGGCACCCTGCAGGGCAGCCTCCTCATCCTCCACCTGTCCATTAAGGTATCTCTGGGCACATTTGGCCGGATCATCCACTCTGCAATTGAAAATATCTGTGGCCAACGGCTCAAGCCCCTTCTCCTTGGCCATCGAAGCCTTTGTTTTCCTCTTGGGCCTGTATGGCAAATAGAGATCCTCCAGATGCTGCGACTCAACACAATTGTCAATTTCTGACTGAAGAGCATCAGTGAGTTTGCCCTGTTCCCGTATCGAAGCCAGAATTCCCTCCTTTCTCTTCTCCAGCTCCTCAAACTTCTGGTAATAGTGCTTTACCTCACCCACTTGAGCCTCATCCAGTCCACCTGTCCTCTCTTTCCTGTATCTTGATATAAAAGGGATGGTAGCCCCCTCCCCGAAAAGATCTATACAATGCTCCACTTGCCATCCGTATACACCCAGCCTTTGGCTTATAAAATTGACATACAAAGGTTTCATAAAAATAAGGGATTAGTCGTGTGATACATCCTGAAGCTTCTCCCTATAAGACGAGAATATCTTCGATTTGGATACGAAGCCCAGATACTTATTGTTCTCATCCACCACAGGGAGGTTCCATGCCCCGCTCTTTTCAAATTTTTCCATCACACTGTCCATCTTTTCACAGTCACAGACTATATGTGGGGGCTGCTTCATTATATTATAGACGAATATTTCATCATACTTGTCACGGTCAAACATCACCATCCTGATATCATCCAGAGAGATGAACCCCTGGAATTTATTGTCTGAATCGACTACAGGG
>JAZRHK010000190.1:0-1456 GCA_045644725.1 Candidatus Coprenecus sp.
TGAATACTTGAGCCAAGGGGATTTGGTGCAAACCCATAATATTTTCTAAATATGCCCTTCCTCATAGCTATATCTCCTCTCAGATATTATGGAATCTATTTCCATGATACTCACTTTGTGCCACCAATACAATTAGCAAATTAACCAAATCTGAATAATGAAGGCCCCCAACATAGTTGGGGGCCTCTTTTTACTCCGGCAACTCATCATACTTCGCCGCAATCGTCGCAGCATCTGCCTCGGAAATGCCATTGTTCGGAGTGAGCACAAACTCCTGCTTATCTGCATAGCCGTAAAACAGGTTCTTGGAAAGAAAGATCCCAGACACCGGATTGATTTTCCCGTTAAGCATATAGTCCTCCCACAGCTCCTCCAGCACCCGATAGGCCTTCATAATGATGGCCTGATGAGAGAGGGCACGATATTCGCCGGTTCTCCAGGTGTGCAGGGTGTCTCGATGGATTCCCAAGGAATTGCACATGCCGTTGACAGTCGGTTTCATGTCATTCTCGGCACAATGATTGAAATACCACCACAGTCGATCAGAGACCTGATTGGCATCGGAAATGTCAATGGGCGGCATGTTCAAAGTCGTTAGGGCATGGCGCAAATATTTGGAATTGTCCCCTGCCTGCACCATCTCTTCCCCAAATTTCTTCTTCCCCGGAGCAAGCTCCCCGTTCTTTCGAGCCAGTGCTCGCTCTCGTTTTTCTTCCTCAGTCAAAGGGGGTCTTCCTCTCCCCCGTTTTTTCTCTTCTTCCATAATATCCCTCCTATAATGAAGTGTCACAGGTGCACAGGTACTTTTCAGGTCGCTGGCTCTATATAGCGTTATATGCGTATATATAGGGTTTTTACCTATTTTATTTTTCTTATATAATAAGTAATAAATAACCTGTGACACCTGTGACAACAACGAATAAAACCAGTCATATCAAGATTTCCAAGGTGTCACAGGGTTCCCGATTTTACCTGTGACATTCTGTGACGTTTTGACCTCTGCCTGTGACATTTTCACCGGTGTCACAAGCCGGTGTCACAGGCTCAGGCACTCAACCTGTGACTCTTTCTCAAAGACGAGCACCCTCGTTCGAATGCCATCCACTCGAACCTGGGTCTCATTCTCAATCCGTTCACCCAGACATTCCCGAAGCTTCGGGATAAACTTCTCCCGGCTCAAAGGCTTATGCCCCGTATCCAAACACCAATCCCTATACCAGCCGTAGACCTCCGCTCGCGTCAACGTCCCTACGAAACACTCGCTGTAGTCCTCACAGAAAACGGAAATCGGGTTGCTCGTCTGCTCAAATTGGCCAATCAGATCTGCCTGCTCCAAAGTATCCGTAAAATAGTTGACCGTCTTCAGCATCTGATAACCGGCATAGGCCCAGTTGAAGATACCAGGCAGCTCTGCAACCAGCTTTGGAATCAGGTTGACGTCACGCTGTTTCTGCCG
>JAZRHK010000191.1:0-2367 GCA_045644725.1 Candidatus Coprenecus sp.
GCCCAAGGGTACAAAAAAAGGAAGTTCGATGAACTTCCTTTTTTGTGGTGCCCAGAACCGGAGTCGAACCGACACGGGTGTTACCCCACTAGCTCCTGAAGCTAGCGCGTCTACCTATTTCGCCATCTGGGCGCGGGTAAACTTATTTCAATGCAAATGTAAAACATTTGACGGCATTATTCAAATTTAAATATTGAGTTTACCAGAACTTCCTCATCGGCGCCGCTGTCTAACACCTATCTTATTATAAATACTACAGGGAACAGATATCTCACATCCACTGGCTTGCCTTCCATTTTGCCGGGATCCCAATCAGGAGAGGCGGAGATTACCCTGACAGCCTCCTTGTCCAAAAGATCACTGCCTGAACTCCTGGCCACCTTTACATCTTTTACTTTACCTTCCCTGGAAATGACAAACTGAATAAGTACCCTTCCCATTATCTTGTTTTTGGATGCCTCTTCAGGGTATTTCATCTCACCTGCCATCCATTTTGAGAACTCAGCATTGGGATCCTTCCCTTGAAAAGTGGGCTTCACCTCCACATCATCAAAAGGGATAGGTTCGCTACCATTTTCTTCAGATGTCTTTGGATCGTCTGGATTGTACTTGAATACTACAGGGAACATATAACGCACATTTACCGGCTCACCTTTAACCTTACCAGGCGTCCAGTCAGGAGAGAGAGATACACCTCTCACCGCTTCATTGTCCAAAAGTTCACTGCCGGAACTTCTGACCACCTTTATATCTTTTACTTTACCCTCTTTGGATACAACAAACTGCACAAGTACCCTACCCATAATTTTGTTCTTGTAAGCCTCATCCGGATACTTGATTTGTGAAAATATCCACAACGCGAATTTGTTCAAATCTCCACCCTGGAACATAGGAGCCTCATCCACATCGGCAAAATTCACAGACTCCTTGCTGTCTGCCGCGTTTTGTGAAAACAGGTTTGCTGAGACAAGCAGCGAAGCCATAATGGTAAAAATGGTCAAAAGCTTTTTCATATCTATTTCTTTTTAATGTTAATGATTTTCAATTTGTTATATAGAGCACTATTACATCCTGACTGCGTCAGTTTACTCCTGATTCTGGTTTTCATTGCCCTTACGGAGGTATCTGTAGAGCCGACAAGAAGAGCTATCTCCTTTACGGGATACTCCTCCTCTGTAAATATAAGCACCAGCTTCTCTGCCGGAGAGAGGAAATCCATCTCTTTGATATAAGGATATCGGGAGATAAATGCGGCATCATTGACCATCTCGGCAAATGAATTCTTGCTCTCGTTCTTCACATTGTTGAGAAGGCTCTGGAGCTCCTCTGACAGCGATGCCGATACCAGAATGCTCTTGTTGGAGATCTTGCTTATGCTGTCCGACATATAAGGCAGATTGCCGGCCTGCCTGCTCAACAACCTTTTCGTAAAATACTCTTGCACCATAACCCTCTTGTGTCGCCTTACCATAATATAGCCGACCACCCCGACAATGAGAATCAATGCGAACAAAACAATATACAATATTGCATTGTGCCTCTCGACCATCTCCAGTTCCAGGACCAGAGCATCCAAGTCATATTTGTGGATGACTACAGTATTGAGGGTATCGACATATATCTGCTCCATCTCCTTGTATTTGATTTCTAAACAAAGATACAATACAAACAATGCAATTGTTCAGCAGCAAAATGCTGTTGCGGCACAATTTGAAGCCAAACAGCTGATTATATGCATGTTTCCACAATCATTTTGCGCGTGTTGCGGAGTGGGTAGATGAAAAAATATTTGTTAACTTTGTGAAGTGGAAATTATATACCAAAAGCATAGTTTAAAAAGGTTATAATGACTAAAATTTATCAAAGGCCGTTTTCAGAAGTAGTAAAGTTTCAACTTATAGTTGATTCTATCATAATGATATTTTCAATTTGGGTTATCTGTAAGTACATTATCTTTTCTGGAATATTGGTTGATTATGCTGCCTGGATTGCATTAGGAATCCTATCTCCTGGTATATTAGCTGTGTGGTATTCAATTTTAGGCAAGTACTTCTATATTGTCTTGCATGACGACAGAATTGTTGTACAAAACTATTTTCTCCCATTTTTTAGGATAACTAGAAGTTATATGGAAATAAGCAAGGTGAGGTTTTGGATGCCTACTCCTAATCAGTGGGGAGTAGAGTCAATAGAGATAGCAAAGGTTGGCAGAAAACGAGGTGGGTTGTTTTTAGGTATTTCTATGGTCAATCCAAAAGATTATCCCGATATTGTTTCTGCATTGGAAAGCAAAGGGGTAAAGGTTGATGTCTTTAAAAATCTTCCGCATAAGGAATACCGTGAGGTGCTTAAGAAGATTAGAAGGGG